>JAWSUP010000210.1:0-7566 GCA_033549405.1 Bacillota bacterium
GGTTGGAGATTCAATAGCCAGGATCCTGGAAGAAATGGGCCTCGAGACGTGCGGTGGCTGGGGCACCACGGCAGCACTGGCGATGCTCAATGATGCCGTCAAAAAAGGCGGCACCATGGCATCATCGTTTGTCGGCGGCCTGAGTGGCGCCTTCATACCTGTCAGCGAGGACGAAGGCATGATCGCTGCAGTTATGGCCGGGCGACTCAGCCTCGAAAAGCTGGAAGCCATGACCAGTGTCTGCTCAGTCGGTATCGATATGGTTGCCATTCCCGGCGATGTGCCGGCGACGACCATAGCGGCGATCCTGGCAGACGAAATGGCCATCGGCACTTTCAACAACAAGACGACAGCCGTCCGGCTGATCCCGGTTCCCGGCAAGACGGTCGGTGATACCGTCCATTATGGCGGACTCTTGGGATCCGCGCCGATCATGTCAGTCAACCCGGCATCTGCAGCAATATTCATTGGCCGCGGCGGCAGAATCCCGGCACCCATTCACAGTATGAGGAACTGATACATGCGATCCGATAGCAAATGGAACGATCTGCTCGAAAATGAGAAGAACCTGATCCAGGTTCTGTTTGACGACGATCCGATCCCGGAGTTTCCTGGTGATCAGACCAGCCAGAGCGGCAGGCTCTACCAGACCCTGTCTGTCGTTCGCCGTCTTATGCGAGGCGAATACGAGGAAGCCGGCAGCAAGATCGCCGAGATCAGCAGCGGGCAGCCGTTTTTGTGCCACCAGCTGGTATCGATCTGGCTGCAGGCCGAAATCGAGGATGCCGGCCTTGCTTACCAGAAACTCAACGAATGGATCCACACGAGCGGCCTGGCCGCCGAACATCGGCGCGGCTATCGTATCCTTGTTCGCCAGTCCGTTGAGCTGGATCGCCGCCTGGCAGTCCGCTGGGCGCCTGTTCTCAGACTGTACCTGACCACCTTGCTGGAAGAATGGACACCGGAGATGCTGGTGCATGTTGAACAGGACAAACAGGCGGCCTTGCAGAACAACGTCAGTGCCATGGTCATCAAAAGGCTGGACATCATGCTGCAGATCGCCATGGCGCGGCACAAACGATCGGTCGATGATGTCCTCAAAGTAGTCACAGACTGGTATGAATTTTGTCAGCAGAACAAGGCCTATGGCCACGGTGGCGAATTTATCCTGGAAGCGGTTATCGCTTTGGAATTTGACAATCGCTCCGAGGAAGCGCTTCTCTGGCTTGAAAAAGCCCTGACCTTGATGCCCGGCCAGTACGAACTGCTGCTGACCAAAGCCAGGATCCTCAAGCAGACCGGTGATTTTGCCAAAAGCATGGAAGTCTGCAATGAACTGATCCGTAAGTTCCCTGATGATTTTTCCGGCTACTGTCTGCGCTCAAATGCCTGGTTCCTTTATGGCAATTATAGCCAGGCCATGAAAGATGCCCATAAAGCCTGTGAAGTGGCGCCGGAGAACCCGAACAGCCTGATCGCCAGGGCATTTGTCAACATGCAGTTATGTAAATATGAAGAGGCCTTGAAGGATTTCAGACTGACGTTGCAGTACGATCCAGAAGCCTATGATGCCCGCCGCGGAGAAGGCAAATGCCTGTCCATGCTGGGCAGAGATCACGAAGCGCTGAGCTGCTTTAACAAGCTGCGCCGGTCATTTCCCGATGATCCGGATATCTACTATGAGATGGCCGATGTGCTTTTTTCTGCAGGATACTTGAGCGATTGCGAGAAAGCCTGCCGGCGCTGCCTGCAAATCGATGATGCATACGCCAATGCTTATGTGATCCTGGGCATGATCGCCATCCGCAGGGCTGAAGATGACCTGGCCCGCGGCCTTCTGCAGCGCGCTGTAGCCCTGGAGCCCGACAATCCCTTCGCGCTCAATGAACTGGCTTATCTGGTGCATCTGGATGGTGATGATGACCGGGCCATTGATCTGGTCAACCAGGCCCTTGACCAGTCAGACGACTATGCAGACGCCTGGTGCAACAAAGGCATGATCATGTATTACCTCAGCGAATTCGAGCAGGCTGCCGCTGACTTCCTTCAGGCGATCCAGCTGGCCCCGGACCATGTGACTGCCTGGATAGGCCGGGGCAACACCCTGGCCCAGCAATGTGAATTCGACGATGCGCAGATCTGCTATGACCAGGCTTTGCAGCTCGATCCTAAAAGTGCTGATGCCTGTCACGGCAAAGCACTGCTGTACCGGATCCTCGGCCTCGAAGATGAAGTTCGCAAGTGGCAGGAGCGTGCGCTCCAGCTTGACCCGGATATCGAAGACCTCAGTTGATGGATATTGAGAGCAAAAACCTGGCAACCATTCCGCACAGCTTTCTCATCGTGATTGACGATGTAGGTTGGTGGTGCGGTAAGGATCAACGCTATAAGAATGGTCCATCGCGTTCAGGCCTGGAGCAAAGAAGGCATGTCATTGAGGATTATCAGGCGATTGTAGCGCTTGGCAAGAGTCTCAACATGCGGATAAAATGTGGCTTTGTTATCGGTGAATGGGACAGAACGAATCTCCTTGCAGGCGTCAGAAACTCAAACAAATATGGAACACAGTGGGATCAGGCATCCCGGCTGGATCCGGCAATTGATGAAGTCAGAGACCTGTTGAACGATTCAAGCGATTATCTGGAACTGGCCATCCATGGTCTTGTCCATATGTACTGGAATGATTCGGGCAAAATGCAACATGCTGAATTTTACCAGAAGGCAGCTGATGGCAAGGGGTATATCATGACACCTCCCGATATCGTTCGTGAGCATCTCGATGCCTACTTTGCCATCTATCAGCAGAACGGCTTTACGATGGATTTAACGAGTTTTATCCCGCCCTGTTTTCAATACATCTATTCACCGGAAAGGGACCAGCTTTCGGCTATCCTGTCAGAATACGGCATTTTCTATGTTTCCACCCCCTATGCCAGTATGGGTTATACATCACATGTAAAACCTGTGGATGTCTGTGTCGAAAATGGCATCATTACCGTTGACAGGACATCAGACTTAACCAGTTGGGATGTTGTTGGCGCCAACCCTCCCGGCGTAATCAAAAATAGCTACTATGGTCTGCATTGGATCAATATTCTGAACAATGATGTGGAAAAAAACGGCGAGACCGTGCAGGCATGGATCCGATACTTTGCTCAATACAAGCACAGATTCGACCTGTTTGTTGCCAGAAATAATGCGGTGGCTTCATCACAAGCTCTTTACAAAAAGCATACGAAAATAGTTGTAGACAACGATAAAATCGTTTTGGACTTTGCAGCTGTCGATAAACAAGTGGTCAGCGCACTTGAACCTGCCGTCTATCTCAATGTGGTCAATGAAAAAGTGCCAAAGCCCGATCATACGGTCGATCTGCGAGTCTATGAAGAGAGTGAAAAGTTTACGACATATCAGGTGACCCGGCGGATGCCCGGATCCGTGACAGGCAAAACAGTATTAATGCTTTCAGATCGCCAGGCAACAGATCGTCGATCAGTGGTGAACATATGACGCTGAAAAAATTGATGAATCATGTGCATATAGATGAAATCCCCGAAGGAATGGATCAGGTTTTTGCGCAGGCCATGAATGAATATGCGTCACGCGGTCCTGCAATGATCAATCCGATATGGCTTTATGAGATGAACAGCCAATATAAAATGTACAATCATGAAAAGACATGGGAAGCAATTATCAGTGCAGCCATTGATATCCGGGAGAGGCCAGAGTTGCTCCAATATATTTATCTGTTAAAGCATATATGCCAGAACAAAGAATTGGCGGATCGCGTGTTCGCGCAACTTGCACTGGATGTAAATCGCGAAAAATCTCTGGCCTGGGATTTTGCTCCGCTTTTCGCGCTGCTTCCCTTTGTACCCGGATTAGTCGCAGAGATGAAAAAAAGAAAGGTGCCGGATGACATCATCATGGGCACTCTAAATGAATTCGAGGGAAAAGAGGCAGATTTCCAGATGCGCCATGGCCGACCTGGCATGAGCATGTATGCGGGGTGGCTGCGCCGATTCATCGATGGTGAAATTATCCGCATCAATCGATTTAACATTGAAATGAAAAAGGAATTCTCAGGTGCAATAAACGTTTATAAAAATCGACATGGCGCCTACAGGATATTGATGAATCACGCTGTCGTGCATCGCAGTGGTTTGTTGCTTGGTGCAGCCGGTTGTGACGGTGAAGCCGGTTCATATGAAACCGAAATCAGCGTATCCGCTGACGCAATCACAGGAAATCCTGTTGGGAAGAACGGGTTAGTCGTAAAGAAGAAAGTCAGATTGCCCAAAAGTGAATGGCACTGTGTCTTAACAAAAGGCGATCCGGTACTCAGCGTTCATATTCCAGCACAGATGAGCCTTACGAAGGACATTTGCGAAACGTCATATCGCCGGGCCAGAGAGATATTTGCCGCGCACTATCCTGAGTTCGCTTATAAAGCCTTCTATTGTGAATCATGGATGATCGATCCGCAACTGGCAGCCCTGTTGGGTCAGGAAACAAATATCACACGTTTTCAGAATAAATACAGCCCATATCCTACCAAGGCGCAGGGTAAAGCTGTTCTGGATTTTGTTTTCCAAAAGCCCCGCGATACACGCTCTGAGGATTTGCCTGAGGACACCAGTCTGAGGAGAGCCATCAAAAAGCATTATCTGGAAGGCAAATATATCTACGAATTGGGGGGCGTGTTTTTCTAGCCGCTTCGATCTGCAGCTAAATTCATATGGATCGCCTCAGAATCTGGCCGCCGCTTTATCCAGCGCAGCCAGGACGGTCTCCGGTGCCGGAGCGCCTGTGATTTTGCGGCGTTCGACACAGCTTTCCAGACTGATTGCTTCATAAACATCCTGTTCGATCAACGGTGAATAAATTTTCATGTCGGTCAGCGACAGATCCTGGAGGGCACAGCCCCGGTCGATGCAGAGGCGGACGAGCTTGCCGGATACTTCATGTGCGCTGCGAAAGGGAAGTCCCTTGACGACCAGATAGTCTGCCAGGTCCGTCGCGTTGGTGAAGCCGCCGGCAGCAGCTTCCGCCATGCGTTCCTCACGGACGGTCATGGTCTCGATCAGCCCGGTCATGGCCGGCAGGCAGAGCCGTACGGTGTCGACCGTATCGAAAATCGCCTCTTTGTCTTCCTGCATATCCTTGTTATAAGCCAACGGCAAACCCTTCATGACCGTCAGCAGTGTCATGAGATTGCCGAACACGCGGCCTGACTTGCCGCGCGTCAATTCAGCGACGTCCGGATTCTTTTTCTGCGGCATGATACTGCTGCCGGTGCTGTAGGCATCATCAAGTTCGATAAAAGCATATTCCTGGCTGGACCACAGGCAGATCTCTTCACACAGGCGGGAAGCGTGCACCATGAAGATTGCCAGGGCGGCTGCCAGCTCGATGGCAAAATCGCGATCAGACACGGCGTCCATGCTGTTCATGCTGATTTCGGAAAAACCGAGTATTGCTGCGACCTGTTCGCGATCCAGCGGATAGGTCGTACCGGCCAGCGCTCCGGATCCAAGCGGCATGACATCCATGCGCCGGACACAGTCATCCAGCCGCCCGATATCGCGGGCCAGCATCTCAATATAGGCCATCAGGTGGTGAGCGAACGTCACCGGCTGGGCGCGCTGCAGGTGGGTATAACCGGGCATGATCGTGTGCAGGTGCTGCCGGGCGACGCTGATCAAGGTCTGGTAGAGTGCCAGGTAACCGTTGCGGATATCGCAGCAGGCATCACGCAGATAAAGACGCAGGTCAAGGGCGACCTGATCATTGCGGCTGCGTCCTGTATGCAGCCGTTTACCGGCAGTGCCGATCCGCCGGGTCAGCTCGGCTTCAACAAACATATGGATGTCTTCGGCTTCCGGGTCAGGTATCAGCTGGCCGTTGTCCATTTCTTCAAGAATCTCTGAAAGACCCTGGCGGATGGCGGCTTCATCTTCGTGGCTGATAATCTCCTGATCAGCCAGCATGGCTGAATGCGCCAGACTGCCCAGGATATCCTGGCGATAGAGCCGGGCGTCGAAACTGATTGATGCGTTATAGGCATTGACCTGACTGTCGAGTCCTTTGCGGAAACGACCGTCCCACAGTGGCGTGGCCATAACGACTCCTTTCGCTGTCCTGATCAGAGCAGGCCTTTGCGCTGCTTCATCTGGGCAATGACCTTCATGGGCAAGCCGAAACAGTTGATGAATCCGCCGGCGTCCGCCTGGTTATAGACATCATCCTCGCCGAAAGTCGACAAAGCTTCCTGGTAAAGGGAATTGGGTGACGTGGTTCCGGCCGGCTGGACGTTGCCCTTATAGAGTTTGAGCTTGACGGTGCCGCTGACTGTCTGCTGTGTGCTGTTGACGAACGCATCCAGCGCTTCGCGCAATGGATGGAACCACTGGCCGAAATAGACAAGCTCAGCATAGCGCAGGGCCACCTGGTCCTTGTAATGCAGTGTGTCGCGGTCGAGGCACAGAAGCTCGAGTTCCCGGTGGGCCGCATACATCAGGGTGCCGCCGGGTGTCTCATAGACACCGCGCGACTTCATGCCGACCAGGCGGTTTTCCACCATGTCGGCGATGCCGACGCCATTGGCGCCTGCGATCTCATTGAGCTTTTTCAGCAAGTCAACCGGCGGCAGCGCGACGCCGTCCACTTTAACCGGAACACCCTTGTCAAAATCGATCGTGACATAAGTCGGCTGGTCCGGCGCCTTTTCCGGTGACACAACGAGCTGCAGGATTTTGTCGTATTGCGGTTCGTTGGCCGGGTTTTCCAGATCCATGCCCTCATGGCTCAAATGCCACAGGTTCATGTCCATGGAATAGTTGGTTTCTTTTGTAACCGGGACGGGGATGTTCCGCTCATTGGCATAAACCAGTTCTTCATCGCGGGAACGGATGTCCCAGATCCGCCAGGGCGCGATGATCTTGAGTTCCGGAGCCAGGGCCTTGACCGTCAGTTCGAAGCGGACCTGGTCGTTGCCTTTGCCGGTGCAGCCGTGGGCGACAGCCGTGCAGCCTTCTCTTTTGGCGATTTCGACCATGCGCTTGGCGATGATCGGACGGGCAAAAGATGTGCCCAGGAGATACTTGCCTTCATAGATCGCACCGGCCTTGAGGGTCGGGTAGACGTAATCTGTGATGAACTCCTCGGCAATATCCTCGACATAGCAGGCGCTGGCGCCGCAATTCAGCGCCTTGGCGATCAAAGCATCATGATCCAGGCCGATGCCGACCTCGCCCGCCATGGCGATGACTTCACAATCATAATGCTCCAGGAGCCAGGGAATGATGATCGATGTATCCAATCCGCCAGAATAAGCCAGTAAAATCTTTTCTTTCGCCATCGGGATGACCTCCAATTTGCAATAATATGCATAATAATGAATAAATATAACACACATCATACGGATATGTAAACTATCGCTTAATTATAAATCAGCCTGTCCGATCTTGTCAAAGAAAATATTGCATAAAAATGCGTCATTCTCCTTTTCCTGTTACAGGTCAGAGGTATAAATGGCACAGATTCCTCAAAGCATGACGACTCTGA
>JAWSUP010000211.1:0-7559 GCA_033549405.1 Bacillota bacterium
TGATTTTACACTTCACAGTTTGAATGAACAGGTGTGCTAGTTTATACGCTTACTTTTGATCAATGTGATTGCCTGCTTTGTCGTCGGCGTCGTTTTATCCTATATATTTTCCGCCAGAAACTACGACCCTGTGAATAAACTGGTCAAAAAAGTTGAGCAGGCAACACCCAACACAGATCATACCGTTAACGAACTGAAGATGATCGAAAATGCTTTTCTTTCCATAATTGAAAAAAACCGCGAGCTGGATAAAAAGCTGAATGAAAACCAGGACATTCTGCAGGCAGCTGTACTGAGCGACCTGATAAAGGGGAATTTCGCCTCTGCAGATGAGATTGAACATATGTGCCAGGAACTGCAGATCGAATTTCCCTTCGAAAGGTTCATATTGCTTTATATTCCTCCAGAGAACAGTGATGAGCAACCGGGTCGCGATTCTTGTTTGTATATCAATGATTTAAAAAGCCTGGCCAGTATTGCTGAGTATACGATTGAAGCCTACCTGATCAATAATATCAACCACCACACAAAGTTTTATATCGTTGTCGAAAACAACAGCATCTTTTGTTTACTCAATACAACCGCCCGGACTGCCGAAGAGCATAACAGGAGCATATATGGCATTGCCGAACAGCTGCAGCTGCTGTTTATAAAGACATTTAAAAAGACAACGCCAATTTTTATCAGCAAAACATGTCTCAACATCATGGATCTGTCGGCATGCCAGCAGCAATTACATGTAATGACAGATTACAGAGCTGTTTTCGCCGCTACGGATATTGTCAGCTATAACCAGATGGAAGATGCCACAATTCCGGACAATTCACTGCTGGAGCAGGAAGTGCGCTATGCCAACGCTGTGGAAAGAGGCGACTATGCCGGCGCGTGTTCAATTATTGAACAGACAATAGTCGATTATTTTACACCGCTGAAGCGATCTATTTACGCCATCAGGCAATATATTATTAATCTGAGCAAATATATGCCTCTTGCAAATTACAATCTGGAAGATAGTACTGATATTAAGCTCCAGGTAAAGGGACAGGATCTAAAGAAAACTATCACCAGCTGCCAGACTGCAGACGAAATAATAGTTAAGATCAAGAAGTTGTTCGCCAGCTGGAGTGTAGAGGCCAAAGATGAGAAAGCAAGCGATGAAAGGGATTTTATCGGCAAAGTCATCCGGTATATCGATGAAAATTACTGTGATGTCAACCTGAACGTCTCGACAACGGCTATTCACTTCAATACCAATATTTCTTACTTGTCGCGGGCATTTAAGAAAAATACCGGCATCCGGCTGCTTGATTATATAAACCGGAAAAGGCTGTATAAATCAATATCTCTTCTCAAGCAGATGCCGCTTGAGGAAGTCATCAGGCAGTCCGGTTTTTCCAATATTGTATCCTATATTCGCATTTTCAAAAAACAATTCGGTACTACACCAGGAAAATATCGGGAAAATATTTAGGGAGCTGATAGCATGGACAGTAACAGGGAAAATAATTATGTTGTTAACCTGGCGGCAGATCTGCGGGGGAATATTATCGGCATCGCGGCCGATACCTTAAATAATAGACCCCTGGCCGCGCATCAGGTGACTATAGGAGGAACCAATCATAGCGGACAGTGGTCAGTTGTCTGCACAACCGATGAAAAGGGAATGTTGGAGTGTCCCATGCCTTTGGGATTAACCGGAGATATAAGCGCCGATTTTGCCGGCGCGGATGAAACACTAACCAAAAATTTTTTTCCAAGCCGGCAATTTCAGTTCTGCCATACGCTGCTTCCCGAAAACCAGATATATCGACCGCTTAACGGCACTTGGCTGTTTTTCCTGGATCCGCCGGATGATTTCCACGCACCTGGCTTTGATGACAGCAGCTGGCAGGAGATAGCTGTTCCTGCCCACTGGACAATGCAAGGGTTCCGCAGTGAAAGCCAGATCGGCGGTTACAGGTACCACTTTAGTCTGGACGAAAGCGAAGACTGCGTGAAAATCAGATTTGACAGCGTTTACAGCAGTGCGGACATCTGGCTCAATGGGCAATATCTGCGATCCCATATCGGCGGGGCAACTCCCTTTGAAGTCGATATAAGCGCTGCTGTCAGCAGAAGTGAAAATATTTTGGCTATACTGGTAAAAGAACATACCTTAGCCAGCGATCATATAGACAAGATGAGTTTTTACGCCAATTTTTCTCTGGCTGGCATATATCGTGATGTTTACCTCTTTACAGTTCCGAAGCTGCATATAGGTTTCGTTCATACCAGAACCAGGTTCCTTCATCCAGATTATGCCGAATTGTCAGGGGAAATAATGATCCTGAATGAGTCAGCAGAAACCAGGCGAAATCTTAAAATTGACTTGGTTGTATCAGATGATCAGAAAACGTATGAATACAGTCAGACGTTGGTCTGCCCCAGGGATATCAGCCCCTGGAAGCCTTTATCCATGTCGTTTGTGTTTTCCGGCATGAAAGTCCGAGGTTGGAATGCTGAGCAACCACATCTGGCAGTCCTGGGCATCTCGTTGCTTGCCGAAGATATTTTAGTAGAGGAAGCAAAGCAGAAAATCGGGTTTTGCCAGGTTAACATCGAGGATGCGCAGATTAAGATAAATAATGTTCCGGTTAAGATAAAAGGCGCATGTCATCATGACAGTCATCCTCTGAGTGGTCGCTATCTGCCGGGTTATCTGCTGAAAAAAGACCTGAGCCTGCTTAAATCCGCCAATCTGAACGCTATCCGCACATCCCACTATCCGCCACAGCCTGAAGTGCTGGATATCTGCGATGAACTTGGCCTGTATGTGGAATGCGAAGCTCCCATATGCTGGATTGATATTGCCCACAAAGTCGAGATCACGCCGTTTCTCATTCAGCTGATCGCGGAAATGGTTGCCAGAGATTACAATCATCCCTCTGTTTTTATGTGGTCGATGTCGAATGAGAGTTCCGGTCAGGCTTTTGCTCTGCACCGGGCACTGGAATGGATTAAGAAAAATGATCTGCTGAGGCCGGCAATTCTCAGCGGTTGCACCTCCCCTGAATCAAATCTGATAAGTCGGCATAACCCCATCACCAGCGAGTTAATTGAAAAATACAAAGATGCCGACCGGCCGGTGATTTGGGATGAAAGCTTTAGTATTTTTCAGGAGATATACGGGGATATTGGCGAATGCTATATCGATCCGGGAATGAGAGACTATTATATAGAACCACTGATGCAGATCTACGAAGATTTTTACTACAGCAGAACAGTGAACGCCTCTATGATCTGGGCATGGTCGGACGATATTTTCTGTGTGCCCAATTACGGTCTGGAATACGGCAGGATTACACCGCTGGTGCATTTCGCCGAAGATTATTACCTGACAGAAGGAAGGGGCATTGTCGGCGACGCACCATGGGGACTGGTCGACGGCTGGCGCAGGCCAAAGCCTGAATACTGGCTGCTGAAAAAATTGCATACACCGGTTAAGATAAGCGAAGAGTCGGCCGCCATAACAGACGGCCAGTTACATATAGATATAGAAAACCGGTTTAACTTCATCAATCTCAGAGATCTGAAAATTACCTGGAGCATAGATGATGAAACCGGGCTGCTCGCAGCTGACATTGCTCCTCATGAACGAAAAACAGTCCTGATAAGGCCAAATACTGAATTGAAACCGGGCAAGAAAATCAATATTAAAATACACGACCCAACTGGCTTTATTATTGATGAATATGCGGTGCCACTGGTGATAAAGCAAGTAAAAAAACCGGACTTGACATTTATCAAGCCAACAGACCTGCAAATCCGCAAAGAAAAAACCCTGTCCAGTTCGGGACCGAGGATAGTCGGCAATGGGTTTGAGTATTCCATAAGCCAGGGCAGCTGGGGCATGAGTGACGGCTTTCTGCACCGCAACCTGGTCTCAGGACGTTCAGTATTGCTGGAATACCCTACGTTGCATATCCTGCCATTCAATAAGGTTTTTTCGCCGTTGCCGGAAATATTTGACTGGAAGATGACCGGACTGGACATATTCAGGGAAAACGCGAATGTGATCGTCAAAATCGAAGGAGAGTACCCCGGTTTCCAGGG
Source organism: Bacillota bacterium (assembly GCA_033549405.1). GTDB lineage: Bacteria > Bacillota > Clostridia > Saccharofermentanales > UBA5734 > JAAYBY01. The sequence goes on from JAWSUP010000211.1 coordinate 4,093, forward strand.
ATCATACACTTGGATAATTAATCCGGATGGCAGTTTAGCGGTAAGCTCATCTTTTGCATATAATGGCCGGGATTTTTATGCCAGGGAAACAGGGTTGAGAATATCTGTGCCTAAGTCAATAAACAATCTGGCCTGGGACAGAAATTCCGAATGGCAGGTTTATCCATCGGATCATATCGGCCGTCCTGCCGGAATAGCAAAATTACATCCCCAAAACAATATGAAGCCAGGTGAAGGCAGCTGGTCAGACGTCCCATCACCCATGGGCAGCGCAGATTTCCGCAGCACCAAAAGACATATCAACTGGGTCAGCCTGACGGATGAATCAAAAATTGGTTTGATAGTTTACGGACAGGGTAAACAGCACAGCAGAGCCTGCCAGGATCTTGACCGGATATCTTTGCATATCCTTGACTATTATGGTGGAACCAATGTCGGAAAATGGGCTTATCATGATCTTTGCGGCTTTACAGATAATTATCCGAGAGGCCGTCTGATCTGTTCCGGCGACTTGATTGAAAGCAGGATTAATTTACGGCTGGTTGGTGGTGGAGAGTAGCTACAGCCTATGGGACTCATTTGCGAATATTTTGCTTCTATACGTATTTTTTATATTTCGAGAATCAATTCACGACATGTTGACCCGCCAGAGAGGCGGAATAAAGACTCCTGTCTGATCGAACAGCTAAACCCGCACAGAACAGAAAAAACACTTTCACATTTCCCTCTTACAGTGTAAAATTCAATTGAGGCATAAGTTCAGTCCTTTCAGTCATGAGATTGCCCAAATCCCGTGATACCGAAAGTGAGCTTGTGGGCCTATTTTTTTATCGTTTGCACGAAAGCAATGGTCCAATCGATCAAATTCCAGCAAAGAAAGGTATTGTAATGAAAAAACACTTGATCATACTTAACCCGAGTGCCGCAAAGGGCTCGGCTCTAAGCAAAAAACCTGAGATCGAAAAACTCTTGCGGGAATCTGGCCTGGACTACACGCTCATCGTATCGGAAAAGGCAGGAGCCCCCGTGACACTGGCAAAGGAAGCTTGCGACAAGGCGTACGATGTCGTGGTGGCCGCCGGGGGAGACGGGACGGTCAATGAGGTCATCAACGGACTGATGGCGGCTAAACTGAAGGGCAAAACAATTCCGTGCCTGGGCGTATTGCCAGCTGGCAGAGGCAACGATTTTGCAGCGAGCATGGGGATCCCGGGTGATATCGCCCATGCGGTCAAAGTCATCGCTGATGGAACGAGCAAAACGATCGATATCGGTCAGGTTATCGGCGGCAATTATCCGGAAGGCAAGTACTTTGGCAATGGTGTCGGTATCGGCTTTGACACGATTGTTGGCTTTGAAGCTGCCAAACTGCCTTCGTTTCTTTCTGGGACGCCTGGCTATCTGATTGCTGCCATCAAGACCATGTTTTTGTATTACAAGGCGTACAGATTTCGGGTCGTCCTGGATCAGGAAACAATTGAACAGCCCTGCCTGATTGTTTCTGTCATGAATGGGAAGCGCATGGGAACCTCGTTCATGATGGCGCCTGATTCAAAGCCGGACGATGGCTTCCTTAATTTGATGATTATCGACCAGGTCAGCCGGATGGGTGTCATCAAACTCATGGGAAAAATCATGGCGGGCAAACAGGAAGGGCAGCCCCATGTCAGAATGCCCCTGTCCGGTGCTGTTGAGATCACCGCCCTGACGGGCAGCCTGCCTGTTCATGCAGATGGCGAAACCATTTGCGAAGCGGGTGATAAACTATCCATCAGGATTTTTCCGCAGCAGATTAACTTGATTGTGCAAGGTTCAACCACCCATGCTTAAGTTCATTGTTCATTGGGTGATCCGGTTCCTGCTGTTTTTTCTCTGTAAAGTTGACCGGGAAGCGTTAAAAGCTGTTCCCAGAGAAGGCCCCATGATCCTGGTTGGGAATCACATCAATTTTCTGGATGCACCGGTAGCAGCCACTTTTATGTATCCGCGAAAGATCGTCTCACTTGTAAAAAAGGAAACGTTTGACAATCCGTTGTTGGATTTTCTGTTCAGGATCTGGGGCTCAATCCCGGTTAACCGGGGTACAGCAGATTTCAATGCTTTGGGCAGAGCGGTCAACGTACTCGAACAAGGTCAGTTCTTTGCCATCTTCCCGGAAGGAACCCGGACAAACAATGGTTGTCTGGTCAGAGGGCATTCCGGTGTTGTCGTTGTGGCTTTAAAAAGCGGCGTTCCCATCCTGCCAATCGTCCTGTACGGAACAGAGAAGTTTCCGGTAAGGTTTAGAAAGCTCAGGCGCACCCGCATCACGTTCAGAGTCGGCGAGCCGTTTTTACTGTGTCCGGGCAGCGCCTACCCCAGGAAAGAAGAGCGCCAGCAGATGACAGATGAGATCATGTACCAGCTGGCCAGATTGCTGCCTGAAGAAAACCGCGGCTATTATTCGGATCTGAGCAAGGCGACCACGCAGTTTCTCAATTTTGATATAGCAGAGGGGAAATGCCCCGAAGCAGAATTGAAGATGGAGACGTAGCAGGTTTGTTTCGTTGTTTAACCGCTTATTCGTAGAGCTTTTTCAGTGCATCATAGGGCTGCGGCAGGTATCTGACTGAATCGATCCGCCGTCCGTTGATGCCGTATCTGGGGTTATAGCCAAACAGGTTTATGTAGCGTTCCAGATCGTCACACTCCTGTTCCATGGCGCACAGCAGTTCGAAGGTGGCCTTGACATCATCGATTGCCCGATGCGTATTCTGTGTTTTCAGCTTGTAAGCGGATACGGCATCTTTGAGCGTATGCGGATAGGTTCTGCGGTCTTTGTAAACAGTCATGGCATCCAGCATTTTGACGCTGCCGAGAAGATCGGCTTTGCCAAAACGAGTCAGGAAATGATAGATAAAGTTCAGATCAAACTGGGCATTATAGGCTGCCAACAAAGGGTTCGAACAATCAAGCAACGCCAGGAATCGCTCGCAGGCAAGCTCTTTTGTGATGCCATCATCTTCGAGCAGCTTTTCACTGATCCCCGTCAGCCCGGTGATCACCGGAGGCAGATGCCTGCCCGTCGAAAGTTTCACCAGCAGATCAAGTTCGTTGCCAGAAGAAAGAATATCACGTGTCCTGTCAATTCGAAGCGCGGCAAGCTCGATAATCTCATCTCGCTTTGGATATAATCCGGTTGTCTCAACATCCAGCACAATGATACTGTCAAAATTTCGGAACAAAGAATCCAGCATGTCATCATCTCCGTTACATATCCAGTATCGCGGAAAAATGAAAAACATGCAAATCAGAAACTGATCCATGTAAAATAACCGCTTAATGTCAACATCGTGGCAACCGATAAAGAGACTAAAAAAGCAACTTCCGCATTGCATGTTTTCACATTTTGTAGCACGCGTGCTATAATATAAAAAAATGTGGCTATCGGGTTAACTCAGTATAGGTGATTGGACCGGAAGCAATGC
>JAWSUP010000212.1:0-7533 GCA_033549405.1 Bacillota bacterium
AAAGCGGTCTCCGGTCGGAACCGCTTTGCCGAAGTAGATCAGATTGCCATTGGCCAGAAGAATCGGGCCATGTGGCGCCGTCACTGGCACCCGAATCGGACTGCCCCATTTTTGCCCGTCTTCACTGAGCATGATCCATGAGCCGAGGTTCGCGCGTACAGTCTCATCCTTCCAGGCTCTGGTTTCTGCCATATAGCGGGTGAACAACTCGTCTCCCAACGATTGACGCATCCGCTCAGCCCTGTCCCAGTAGATACGCGTATCGCTGGTAAACCAGGACACCAGTAGGCGTTGCCCGCCCAGGCTGATGACGCCTGCATCGCGATCGTCAATCGGCGAATCGTTAATAACAACCGATTCTGACCAGGTCTGACCATCGTCTTTGCTGAAATGCAGAACCGTTTTCCCCCATGGGCAGACATGCGCTGCCCGGAGGCCCGAACTGGCTGCCACCAGTGTGCCGTCTTCCATCCGGGCAACTGAAGGCCAGCCAAAATAGCCAAAAGGATCCTGCGGCATACGGCAGATGATACCATGGGTTGCTTGAACGTGTTTCATAATGATTCCTTTCCGCTTGCTTTACCGTGTCGAAAATTCTTCAGGGCGCCAGCAGGTGACGCCCATGTGATAACGATTGTGTGTCGGAATATTTTTGCAGTAATAAGCTGTCACGATTGTTCCATCATCTGTCTGAACGCTGGACGGATAACCGCAGTCTGCCACGTTTTCAAAATTGACGAGAAAGACCGGTTCTCCCCAGCTATTACCGCCATCGATACTGATCCGTGCCCCGATGCCGCAGAACGGTTTGTTGCGGATACCATAAGTGAGCAGCAGCGCACCATCCTGCAGTTTCAGGATATGTCCCGGCATCTGTCCCCGCAAAGTCAGCGGTATCTGGTAAGACCAAGTCTTTCCGCTGTCTTCTGAGCGGTACAGCTCCAGGATCCGTTTTTCTTCGCAGCGGACAGCCGCCAGGATGGTCGTACCGCCCAGACTGATAATGGCCGTCTCATTATGGTACTGGTCACTGTCGACGATTGAGACCGGTATGCTCCAGGTTTTGCCGTTGTCTTCGCTGAACAGGATGCGCACACCTTTTCGGTTGGCACTGTATGCAGCAAAGGCCAGCCGGCCATCGGCCAGGGTAATGATATCGCTAAACGGAATCCAGTACTTCTTGTTTGGACCATCCAAATCATGCTGGTCGAATTGTCCGATCACAGTCCAGTCTGCACCGCCATCTGTCGAGCGGTAAATCAAAGACGGCAAATTTATGGCGAAGACATTTTTCCTTTCCACCTCTGCTTTTTCTTCCGGTGTTTTCGGCGGTGACGGCCGGTTATCCCAGCCCGAGGCGATCACAAGAAGACTGCCGTCCGGGCAAAGACCGGCTGCCACATTCATGCGGTTGTTACCGGGATCATGCCGGGCTGCTGTACCGCGATATGACCAAAGACGACCGCCATCGCTGCTGGCCCAGCAGTCGACATCACCTTCCCAGCGTCCATGGGCGGGCTGATTGAAAATCGCAGCCACAATATCACCATTTGGCAGTTGCGTCAGGTTTGGCCAGGCGCAGACGTTGTCTACAGCGATGTAACGTTCCATAAAAACCTCCGGTACTCCTCATATTATACTTGTTTCTCGTGCGATGATGACCCGGTCCTTTAGGGGATCAGATCACTTTCGTTGTAATGGATTGCCTGGCAGGTAACGTCGCCCCAGCCGCCGAATCCTTCTGCAGTTTCTGATCCACTGGCAAAATAGAGAGCAGTCACAATGGTTCCATCGTCCAGTTGCACCGTTGATGGGTATCCCAGGTCACCGTTGCGTACGCCATCGCCAGCCAGAAGGATCTCCTGATCGGTCCGCCAGCTTTGGCCATGATCCTCGCTGATCAGGGCGCCGCAACCCATCGGCCGGATGCGCCGGCCATAAGTCAGCAGCAGTTTGCCGCTCTGCAGCAAAGTCAGGTCAGCTGGGTGCTCCGCATTACGCGTCACCCGGACCGGTTCGCTCCAGGTGTATCCCTGGTCATGGCTTTCCAGAATGGCGGTATAAGCGCCGTCGCTCCAGTTGCGCGCTGCGGCGAGAAGTACGCCGTCAGGCCTGAAAGCAAAAGATGTTTCATTGAAATCATGGGCGACGATTGTATCATCCCCCCAGGTCAGGCCGCCGTCACGACTCCTGATCAGGCAGATCACGTTTTTCTTGCCGGTTTCATCATCGGCGGGAATGCCATAAACACTCATTAGGAGTGTGCCGTCCGGCGCTGTAATAATCCGGCCGTATGGCGATCCGCATTTGATGTATTTATAATGCAGCGGTTCCGGCTCGCCCCAGGTCAGGCCGCCATCAGTGCTGATCGTCCTGTAGTTGTTCAGGGGCCGACCGGGATAATAGCCTTTCCATTTGGCCTGGCCATCCTGGCCTTCATAAGCTGATGCGGCTTTCCAGAAGCCGACCACCAGGTGTCCGGCGGCATTGACGCCCATGGCCGGATTGCGGGCATCCTCCCATCGCGAGGTGATCTCAACCGGATCTGACCAGCTGACACCACCATCCAGTGAACGTGATACAGCCAGAGTCGCTGAAAGACTGACATGGGTACCGCCTGTTCGATAGATGACTGCCAATTCACGCGGACCTGTTTTAACCAGTACAGGGAAATAGCCCTGCAAGGAGCAAACAAGGTATCGCGTCAGGCGGCCGCGCCTGCCAACAAAAAAATCAGATTCCGCTTTCAGATAGTTCATTTTTCCCATAAAAATCGTCCTGCACTTTCTTTATCTGGTCGTGCTGCTTGCTGCAACTCTTGGAAAAAAGAGGTTCTTTCAACAGCTGCCTGCGCTGAAAGAACCTCTTTGTCACCTGCGCTTCAGGCATAGCCTGTTTTGGCGGCTTGTGTCCAGCTGCCTGATTACGGGCAGCCAAGCTTCAGATAAATCGTTCTTGCCGATAATTTAACGGACTATGATATCTTCGTATCCATCGATGATATCTTGCAGACCAACACTTTCCAGTTCTGCCAGGTAGGCATCCCAGGCTGCATCAATATCGATCTTGCCGGAAACTGCATTGAAGTAGAATTCATCGGCGACACGGCTGACATCGGCGCCTTTTTCATCAGCAGCTGTATTGACGCCGCTGACGGGGAAGGCACGGCCGGCAAACAGCGGAGCGCTGGCAAAGCTGGCTTCATAGGTCGGCATGTCTGATTTGGGTGTTGTTTTGCTGAAGTGATCCTGGGTCGTCGGGAGCAGGGCAAATGTCTGCATGACGCCAAGTTCGCTGATCTTTTCTTTTGTCAGGATGTCAGAGAACGGACGGATGATGCCATCGCTATCCAGTTCATAGGTCTCACCTTCCTTGCCATAGAACAGCTCAATGTACAAGTCCATATCAGCTGCGATGGCGTTCCGGATGGCTAATATGCGCTGGACAACTTCGTCACTGGAATCAGCACCAAAGTAAACACCATTGTTGATAACCTGGGGGAAGCCGATCTGTGATCCGGACTTGCCATCCGGGCCTGTGACGGCCGGGAAATAAACCAGTTCTTCGCCTTCATAACGGCTGGTGATCATGGCTGACAGGTTGTCTGGCGTTGAGGAAGCAAACCACCAGGGATGGTCATTGAGCAGGCCGATCTTACCTTCTGCCCACTTGACGCGCTGCGTGCTGCGATCGTCAGTGATGAACTCGGGATCCAGCAGACCGTCATTATGCCAGGATTGAAGGGTCTTCAAACCCTGTTTATATGCTTCAGTTGTATTCGCATAAATGATTTTACCATCTGTGTCATAGTATGCTCCGGGATAGACACCCAAAGTGCCCCAGAGATAGCCCGCGCCGGTATAGCCATACAGGTGGATACCGTAGGTGTCATCAGCACCATTGTTGTCCGGATCTTCTTTAGTGAATTTTGTGATCATGTTTTCCAGATCAGCGAGGGTTGCCGGAGCGTTGGCTACACCGACCCGCTCCATCCAGCTTTTTCTAGCCGCCATGATCCATACCTGCTGCGCCTGGGCAATGTTTGTGTAGGGCAGCAGCCAGACTTCGTCCTGGAAAGTGATCTGGGGGATGATGAGATCTTTAGGAACCAGCGTCCCTATTAAATTCATGTAGTCAGGCGCATAGGTGTAGAGCATTTCTTCGCTGATCGGCCTGATCAGCCCCTGCTCGGCAAAACGATGGAAAAATGTGCTCATGTTATTGGACTGGATATGATCGGCCGTATTGCCGGATGCCCAATAAACGGTCCACTGTTCCTGGTTGTGCACATCCAGTTGCGGAATGGTCAGTTCGACATTAAACATCTCTTCAATTAACAGCTCATTGACAGATCCTTCTGGAACAGGATTATCAAACTGATTGTAGACGATCCAGGTGATGTCCAGTTTCTCGTCAAACAGTCCCGCTTCTGTTGAAGTGGTGGCAGTCGTCGTGCCGCCGGTTGTCGTCGATTTTGTTGTCGTCTGCCCGGGGGTTGTTGTCGTCGTCTGGTCCTGGTTGTTACAGGCCAGCGCGGCTGTCAACAAAAGGGCGAGTGACAGAACCAGTGCGGAAATTCTCAGTACTCTTTTCATTGCATGTCCTCCTTTTTTATATTAGCCGGTCAAGCATGCGACCGGTTAATTCACTTATTTTCTTGCGGTTATCCCTTAATTGAGCCTACCAGAACACCCTTGACAAAATACTTCTGAAGGAATGGGTAAAACAGGATGATCGGAATGGTTGATACCATGATAATCGCCGACTTGACACTTTCCGGCGATGTTTCATCCTGCATCAGTACCAGAATGCCGTCCTTCATCAGTTCTTCACTCTGATCGATCAGAATGCGTCGCAGGATCAGCTGCAAGACCATTTTTTCACGTCCCCGCACATAGATCATCGCATCAAACCAGGCATTCCAGTGACCGACAGCCGACCAGAGCGCGAGCACGGCGATGATGGGCATGGATAGTGGCATCATGATTTTGAAAAGCACTTTTAAGGGGCTGGCGCCATCGATAAAGGCGCATTCTTCTAAAGATGCCGGTATTGTCATAATGAAATTGCGGGCAATGATCAGGTTCCAGGCACTTGCCATCGTCGGCAGAATCAAAGCCCAGCGTTTCTCGAGCAGGCCCAGGTTGCGTATCTGCAGGTAAGTGGGGATCAACCCTCCGGAAAAAAACATGGTGAACATGATAAACAAGAGGATGCTTTTGCGGAAGGGCAATGATTTCTTTGACAGGGCATAACCGGCAAAATATGTGACCAGAACAGTCAAAGATGTTCCGCCAACCACACGGATCAAGGTGTTCATATAGCCGATGGCGATCAGGTCATCTTCAAAAATCTTTTTATATGAAGACAGGTTAAACTGATCAGGTATCAATTTCAATCCAAGAGAGCGGGAAAACTGTGGGCTGGAAAAGGACTTGACCATGACCTCCCAGAGCGGGTAGACAAATACGATCACCAGAATGGTCATGAAGAGATAGAGGAAGGATTCAAAAATAATGTCACCAACAGTTTTTTTCGACTTGTACATTCTGCTTCACCTCCCTTACCATAAAGCATTTTCTCCATCATTGAACCGCCTGATCACCGTGTTTGTCGTTACAACCAGAAAAAGACCGATTATATTTTTGAACAGGTTCACAGCGGTAGAAAAACTGTAGTCCATGTTGATAAAGCCAACCCGATAAACATAGGTGTCTATAATATCACCTGTTTTGTAGACAGTCGGATTATAGAGGTTGAAGATCTGATCAAAGCCGGCATTGAGGATACCGCCCAGGTTGAGAATGAACACGATGGAAATAACTGGCAGGATCGACGGCAGCGTGATACTTTTGACGATCTGAAAGCGGCTGGCTCCATCAATATAGGCTGCTTCATATTGCTCCATATCGACTCCGGCCATGGCAGCCAGATAGATGATCGTGCCCCAGCCGACGGTTTTCCACATGTCTGATATGACGATGATGCCGCGGAACTTGGACGGTTCAGCCAGAAAATAGACGGTTTCACCGCCGAACAGCGTAATCAGGTAGTTGATCACTCCGCGTGCCGGCGACAGTAGTTCGATGATGATTCCGGAAAGGACGACCCAGGAGATGAAGTGCGGGAAATAGGAAACGGTCTGGACAAATTTTTTGAATCGCAGTGCCGGTATTTCATTGAGTAGCAATGCCAGTAAAATCGGAGCCGGAAAATTGAAGACGATCTTCAGAATGCTGATGACAACCGTATTGCGTGTCACTTCCCAGAAGATTTTGCTCTCGAACAGTCGCTCGAAATAATCAAATCCCGTCCAGGGACTGGCAAGGATACCAAGACGCATGTTGTAATCCTTAAATGCTAAGGTCACGCCATACATCGGGATATAATTGAACAGGATAAAACCCACAATAACCGGCAACAGCAGTAAATAGTAATAGCGATGCTTATACAGGTTGATCATGAGACGATGCAATCTCTTCCTCTCAACAGTTGTACGCAATAACGTGCATCTCCTTTCGCCGCTGCCCATATTCTGGTTTATGTCATATCCAGTCGTGAATTCAGAATATCATTCAGCACAAAAGGAAACTGTTTAATATTACTTACTTTGTTTGATATTTTATCTGGATTGGCGTTTTACACAGTTTCTGTGCAATTTTTCGCTCTGGTAACAGCAATCTGCAAACATGTGATTGACGGTTACTGTCAGATTTGCATTATGCTTTATTATCGTAGTTCACAGCAGATTTATTTCTCGTCCCAGTATGGTTTTGACGGGAATACCCACATTGTTCGGATAGTTGAAATCTGAATAAACCAGGTACAAGCTGCTGCCGCTCAAGGCAATCATGTCTGCATAGGAGCAGGTATCCGTCTGAAAGTCCAGCGGCTGTACCACTGTTTGGCGTGAAGACCAGTGTTCTCCGGAAGGATCAGTGCAAATCCGAATGTACAACCCAGGTCGGCCATACACAGCTAAAGTAACCCCGCAGTCAAGTGTCAGCAAGGTCGGCCAGACGCCCAGATCGTCAAAAATAACTGGCTGAGACCAGGTTAGTCCGCCATCAGTGCTACGGCATGAATAAAGCGGGCCGATACCGTGACCATCTGTCGTACGCAGCAGGCAGAAAATTGAACCGTCCGGCAGAAAAGCGATATCTGGTTCAGTAAATCCGCAACGTTTATCTGCCAGAGGATCAGCACCCGAATCAGGCTGATATGGAATCTGGCTGACGAAGCTGAAGCGGTGACCGTCATCCGTCGAGCGAAAAAAGAGCGGCATCATTTCCACTGAACGATCATCAAGGCTGACAAAGGGATAGGCGATCGCCCAGATTGACTGATCCGGCGCCAGGCGCAGCCGCCAGAACATGCGCCAGGGAAGAACCCCTTCGACGGTGTAGCGGACAGCGCCCGGATATGTCAGGTTCTTCATTTCCAGCTTCCAATGCTTTTCACCCGCCGCTTTGCGTTCCAGGGGCCAGCGGTTCATTTCCTCAGGGAATAGGCATTCATCATAGATATCGACAG
>JAWSUP010000213.1:0-7531 GCA_033549405.1 Bacillota bacterium
ATCTCAGTCCGGCTTCTCGGGCTGCTTCGGCTAAAGCCGCCACACGGCCATGGTAGATATAACCGCCGCGATCGAAGACCACGTTTGTTATACCCTTATCCAGTGCCCTGACGGCGATCAGCTTGCCGACTGCCGCTGCGCCTTTTGTGTTGCCGCTTGCTATGCTCTGTTCTTTAACTTCATTGTCCAGTGTCGATGCGCTGGCCAGGGTGTTCCCCGTCGTGTCATCGATCACCTGGGCATAAATGTGCAGAAGGCTCCTGAAGACACAAAGTCTCGGGCGTTCGCCGGTGCCGCTGATTTTGTTGCGGACACGGGTGTGCTTCCTCTTGCGTATATCATTTCGGCTGATTTTCTGGCTCATATCGTTTCACCCTTTCGTATACTATGCGCCCTTGGCACCAGTCTTGCCTTCCTTGAGCTTGAGGACCTCAAAATCATATTTGACGCCCTTGCCATGGTAGGCGTCCGGCACGCGGATCGATCGGATCTTGGCTGCAGTTTCGCCCACGAGCTGTTTATCTGCGCCTTTGACAACGATCCGGTTTGGTGCCGGTACTTCAATTGTGATACCCTCGGGTTCAACGACTTCCACCGGGTGCGAATAGCCAAGGTTCAGCACGATCTTGTTGCCTTGTTTCTGGGCCCTGAACCCAACGCCGTTGATATCGAGGTTTTTGGTAAAACCTTGAGAGATTCCGATGATCATGTTATTGATCAAGGAACGGGTCAGGCCATGTAAAGCCTTGTGCTGGTTGGAGTCATCCGGGCGCGTCACCTTGATGACGTTGTTTTCAACTGTAACGGTCATATCTGGATGAACAACCTGGCTCAGCTTCTGGTTTCCCTTGCTGACCAGGACAGTCTTTCCTTCGACCTTGACCTCGATCCCACCCGGGACCGCGATCGGCATTTTCCCAATTCTGGACATGGTCCAATCCTCCTGCTCTTGAGATTGCAGACGGAACAGCACTGCTGCACCATCCTTTTCAGAGATGTATGTTCTTACCAGACGTAAGCCAGCACTTCGCCGCCAACGCCTTCCTGTCGCGCTTTCTTGTCTGTCATAATGCCTTTTGATGTCGAGATGACAGCAATACCAAGACCGCCCAAAACCTTGGGCAGTTCGTCTTTATTGGCATAAACCCGAAGGCCCGGTCTCGAAATGCGCTTGATTCCGGATATGACCGGTTTCTTGGCAGCATATTTGATCGTGATTTTCAACGTGCCCTGCTTGTCGTCGGCAACGGAATCCACACGGGTGATATAGCCTTCTTCAAGCAATATCTGGGCGATGGCCTTCTTGACACTGGATGCCGGGATCTCGCAGTTAGCATGGCCGGCTGTACCGGCATTGCGGATTCTGGTGAGCATATCGGCAATGGAATCTGTAATCTGCATGGGACTTCCTCCTTCCTGAAGCCAGTCTTACCAGCTGGCTTTGCGTACGCCTGGTATCTGGCCTTTATAGGCCAGTTCCCTGAAGCAGATCCGGCATACGCCGTATTTGCGCAGGTAGGCGTGAGGGCGGCCACACAACATGCAACGGTTATAGGCTCGTGTCGAAAATTTCGACCCGGCCTGCTGTTTGAGTTTCAATGACTTCTTTGCCACGTTCCGTACCTCCCGCTTACTTGCTGAACGGCATGCCGAGCAGTCGGAGAAGCTCCCTTGCTTCTTCGTCGGTTTCAGCCGTTGTAACGATGATGATATCCATGCCCCGGATCTTGTCGATCTTGTCGTAATCGATCTCAGGGAAGATCAACTGCTCTCTGGCGCCCATGGCATAGTTGCCGTGACCGTCAAAGGAATTGGGGCTGATACCCCGAAAGTCCCTTACTCGGGGCAACGCGATGCTGATCAGCTTGTCGAGGAACTCATACATTTTATCTCCCCGCAAGGTGACTTTGCAGCCGATATTCATGCCTTCGCGCAGTTTGAAAGCCGATACGGATTTTTTAGCTTTGGTAATGACGGCTTTTTGTCCGGCTATGATGGACATGTCGCGTGCCGCATTGTCGATCGCCTTGGGATTATCCTTGGCATCGCCGACACCCATGTTGAGAACGATCTTCTCGAGCCGTGGTGTCTGCATGACCGATTTGTAGTTGAACGCTTTCTGCAGAGCAGGAACAGCTTCAGCTTTATACTTGTCCTTGAGTCTTGACATGGTTTCTGCCTCCTCCGCCGCTTACGTCCGGGCCTGCCGGATGGTATCGATGATCTCACCGCAGGCTTTGCAATAGCGGACCTTCTCGCCATTCTCCATGAACTTGCGGCCGGTCTTGCTTGGACGCTTGCACTTGCTGCAGACGAGCATGACATTGGAAGCGGATATGGACGCTTCCTGCTTGATGATTCCGCCCTGCTGGTTACGCCCGCGCGGTTTCTTGTGCTTGGTGACGATGTTGACTCCTTCGACGAATACACGTCCTTTGTCGGTGTCTACATCGAGAATCTTACCGGTTTTACCGGTATCCTTGCCGGTCAGCACGAATACCTGGTCATCTTTTTTGACATGTAGCTTTGTCATCGCGCTTGTCCCTCCTTACAGAACCTCTGGAGCCAGAGACAGGATTTTCATGTAGTCCTTGTCCCTGAGTTCTCTGGCTATGGGCCCGAAAATACGGGTTCCACGCGGATTTTTGTCTTCTCTGATGATGACGGCCGCATTTTCGTCAAATTTGATGTAGGATCCGTCAGGACGGCGAACGCCTTTGGCGGAACGGACAATGACAGCCCGGACAACCTCACCTTTTTTAACAACACCTCCGGGTGTTGCCTCTTTGACCGAACAGACGATTACGTCACCAATATTGGCGAATTTACGCCAGGAACCGCCCAGCACCTTGATGCACATAAGCCGCTTTGCACCGGTATTGTCGGCGGACTTCAGGATTGTCTGAACCTGTATCATATGAGTCTCCCTCCTTTACCGATGGATCACTTGGCCTTTTCGATGATATCAAGCAGACGCCAGTGTTTGTCTTTACTGAGCGGACGGGTTTCCATCACGCGCACTTTATCACCGATCTGGCAACTGTTGTTCTCATCGTGTGCTTTGAGCTTGAACGTACGTTTGATGATTTTTTTGTAGAGCGGATGGCGCACATGCTCCGTTACGGACACAACGATCGTTTTGTCCATCTTGTCGCTGCTGACCATGCCTACACGCGTTTTGCGCTGATTCCGATTGTTCATGGCAAGATCCCCCTTCATTCCCTGATGCCTTTGAGCTCACGCTCGCGCAGAATGGTTTTGACCCGGGCGATGTCCCGCTTGACGCTTTGGAGCTTCAGGGGATTCTCCAGTTGATTGATGGCGTGCTGAAAGCGCAGCTTAAACAGCTCTTCTTTCAGATCGACCAGTTCTTCGTTCAGTTCAGCGATCGATTTCTCGCGAAGTTCATTCGGCTTCATGAACGTCACCTTCCTTTTCTCGTGTGACAAACTTGGTCTTGCAGGGCAGCTTGTGTGCTGCAAGACGCATCGCTTCACGGGCATCTTCTTCCGGTACGCCGCCGATCTCGAAAAGGACGCGTCCCGGCTTTACGACTGCAACCCAGAATTCAGGCGATCCTTTACCGGAACCCATGCGGGTTTCTGCCGGCTTGGAGGTGACTGGCTTGTCAGGGAAAATTTTGATCCAGACCTGCCCGCCACGTTTGACAAATCGATTGATGGCGACACGGGCGGCTTCGATCTGATTGCTGGTAATCCAACACGGCTCCAGGCCTTGCAGACCATATTCACCATAGGTTACAACATTGCCGCGCGTTGCCTTGCCGGTCATGCGCCCACGGTGCTGTCTTCTGTATTTGACACGCTTCGGAAGCAACATCAGGCTTCGCCTCCTTCTATTTCTCTGGCTTTCCGCGGAGCGGGAAAGATCTCACCTTTGTAGATCCAGACCTTTACGCCGATACGACCATACGTCGTTTTTGCTTCGGCAAAGCCATAATCAATATCCGCACGCAATGTCTGCAGCGGAATAGTTCCTTCATGATAATGTTCGCGACGGGCAATTTCAGCACCACCCAGGCGCCCGCCGACAGCTGTTTTAATTCCTTTGGCGCCCATCTTCATGGCGCGTCCCATGGCCTGTTTCATGGCACGGCGGAACGAAACGCGTTCCTCCAGTTGTCTGGCAATATTTTCTGAAACCAGTTGTGCATCGGTGTCAATCGATTTGATCTCGTTGACATTGATGAAGAAATTGCGCTTGAACCGCTCTGTCAGTTTCTTCTTCAAATCCTCGATGCCCGCGCCCTGGCGACCTATGATGATACCAGGTTTACCAGTGGCAATCGATACCTGGATCTTCTCATCGCCTTTGCGCTCGATTTCGATACGCGAAACGCCGGCTTTAAAGCACTCGGTCTTGATCAGGTCGCGGATCTTCTTGTCCTCAACCAGGTATTTGCTGAAGTCTTTTTTGTCGGCATACCATCTTGTATCCCAGTCCTTGATAACGCCTACACGCAGTCCATGTGGATTTACCTTCTGGCCCATCTGTCAGCCTCCTTAATTCTTCTCTTTGAGAACCAATGTCACATGGCTGGTTCTTTTGTGAATTCTCGCTGCACTGCCGCGGGCCTTAGGGATAATGCGTTTCATCACCGGGCCGGAATTGGCAAAACAGTCCGCCACATACAAATTATCGCGTGCCAGGCTGTTGTTGTTGACAGCATTGGCTTCTGCCGACTTCAAAAGCTTGGTCAGAACGGGCGACGCAGCTTTTGGCGTATATTGCAGAATTGCATATGCTTCGTCGATCGACTTGCCTTTGATCAGATTCACGACGACAGCCACCTTACGGGGCGCAATCCTGACATTGAGCGCGATGGCGCGGCCCTGGTCTTTGCCGATGCCAAGCACTTTTCTTTCTTTTTTGGTCAGATAAGCCTTTTTCTGGAATTTTCTGTCCGTGCTGTTATACTGTTTGAGTATCTCATCACGATTTTCCAGCAGGTATTCTTTGCTCATGACCTTCTTTTCCATGACAATGTTCCTCCCTTCTGTCTCTCGGCAGCCTTATTTGGCACCAGAGGATTTCTCTGATCCCGCATGGCCCCTGAAGGTCCTGGTGGGAGCGAATTCGCCCAGCTTGTGCCCGACCATCTCTTCTGTAAGGTAGACCGGCACATGTTTTCTGCCATCGTAGACGGCGATCGTATGGCCGACCATGTCCGGGAAAATAGTCGAAGCCCTGGACCAGGTCTTGATGACCCGTTTTTCGTTCTTCGCGTTCATTGCCTCGATCTTTTTGATCAGGGCGTCCTGGATGAAAAAGCCTTTTTTGACTGATCTGCTCATATCACGCAAGCCTCCACTTGATTAGCTGTTCCTTCTTTTGACAATGTATTTGTCAGAAGGTTTCTTGCGATTCCGGGTTTTCTTACCGAGAGTCGGTACACCCCAGGGCGTAACGGGACCGGGCATACCGATTGGGGACTTGCCTTCACCACCGCCGTGCGGATGATCAACCGGATTCATGACGACACCGCGAACGGTCGGGCGAACGCCCATGTGACGTTTGCGGCCTGCCTTGCCGATGTTGATGTTTTCATGCTCACTGTTGCCGACAGAACCAATGGTCGCACGGCAATTGACCCGGACCATGCGAACTTCGCCAGAAGGCAGCCTGACCTGTGCATAGTCGCCTTCTTTAGCCATCAGCTGGGCGCCGGCGCCGGCTGTGCGTACAAGCTGAGCACCTTTGCCAGGTTTTAGCTCGATATTGTGGATGACGGTACCGACAGGGATTGAGTCAAGCTGAAGCGCGTTGCCGGCGACGATGTCGGCCGCTGAGCCGCTTTCAACCATTGAACCTTCCTTGATGCCATCTGGAGCAAGGATATAGGCCAGTTCACCATCAGCATACTGGAGCAAGGCAAGATTTGCAGTCCTGTTAGGATCGTATTCGATAGCCTTGACAGTCGCTTTGATGCCGTCTTTTTGACGCTTCCAGTCGATGACGCGAATCTTGCGCCGATTGCCTCCGCCAATGTGGCGGACTGTGATGCGGCCATAGCTGTTGCGGCCGCCGCTTTTGCTTCCCTTGACCAGCAGTTTCTTTTCAGGTGCCTTGGACGATATCTCTGAATAATCGGCCACAGTCATCTGACGCCTGGCTGGAGAAGTCGGATTAAAGCTTTTTACTGCCATCTTTGTTCACTCCTTCTCTGGCTGGACCGGCTTACTGGCCGAACCCAAATTCCTCGATCGCTGTCTTGTATTTGCGTGTCGTCTGGCTGTTCTTGCCGCCCTTGACCTGGAACACTTCCGGCTGCGGGTCCGTATTGATCGTCACAACTGCCTTTTTCCAGGAAGCAGTCAAACCCTGGTGAATACCCTGACGTTTGCTCTTGCCATCATAGTTGACGGTATTGACCTGGATAACCTTGACGTTGAACAGCTTTTCGCAGGCCTGGCGAATTTCAGGCTTGGTCGCTGCCCGGGCCACGACGAAGGTGTACTTGCCGATGGCTGCGTCGCCGGTGCTCTTTTCGGTGATGACCGGCCGAATGATAATGTCATGAGCCGACTTCATGATACATACACCTCCTGGACCTTGAGGACAGCCTCTTTGGTAACGACAAACTTGTCGAACTTGAGGATGTCGAAAACATTGATCGTATTAACGAGCGCGGTCTTGATGCCACACAGGTTGCGGGCAGATTTTTCTATCAGATCGTCACGATTGAGCGTAACGAGCAGCGTTGATGATTCGGCGCCGAGGTTCTTGAGTATCCGGACCATGCTGCGCGTCTTGATCTCAGGCAGCTCCAGCGTATCCAGCACGATCAGGCTGCCATCGGCAACCTTGGCCGATAAAGCCGACTTCATGGCCAGGCGCCGCATCTTGCGCGGCATTGTCCAGGAGTAAGAACGCGGTTTGGGCCCAAAAATGATGCCGCCGCCGACATGCTGAGCTGAACGGGTCGATCCCTGGCGGGCACGCCCGGTTCCCTTCTGACGATAAGGCTTTCTGCCGCCGCCCCTGACTTCACTGCGGGTCTTGGTCGAATGAGTTCCCTGACGCTGGTTGGCCAGGAAGCTGCGAATGGATCGGTGCAGGACATCCTGATTTGGCTCGATACCAAACACGGAATCATCCAGTTCAAGGCTGCCCGTCACAGCACCTTCCATGTTGTATACATCAACTTTTGCCATTGCTATGCTCCTCCTTTGCGCCGCTTACCGGGCCTTGACAGACGTGCTGATTTCCACAAGTCCGCCTTTGGGTCCAGGCACCGCGCCTCTGACCACCAGGATATTGCGTTCGCCGTCCGCCAGGACAACCCTGAGATTCTGAACGGTGACATTGACAGCGCCCATGTGGCCGGGCAGCTTCTTTCCTTTGAAAACACGTGCGGGGTCTGTGTTGGCGCCCATCGAACCGACGCGGCGGTGATACATTGAACCATGTGATTCTGGTCCGCCCTTCTGTCCATAGCGCTTGATCGTACCGGCGAAGCCTTTGCCTTTGGACACGCCGCAAATATCGACCTGGTCACCGGCCTGAAACA
>JAWSUP010000214.1:0-7459 GCA_033549405.1 Bacillota bacterium
CGGACGACACCGATTCGCCGCTACATCCATCCAAGTGTATGGACCGGCCGCATATTATCTACAACCGTTTCACGAAAAAGTTCGTCTGCTGGCTGAAAATCATGGAGAGCACCCATATCCAGTCTGAAACCATCCTTGTAGCCGACAACCTGCTTGGTCCTTATATCATGATCCGTAAAGGTTATCAGCCACTCGGTATGAATGCGGGCGATTTCGACCTGGTCGTCAATCCATCGGACGGCAAAGCCTACTATTATTTTGAACGTGTGCACACCGAGTTAATCTGCGCCGATCTTAACTTGGACTACACGCAGGTGACCGGTTATTATTCCAGCCACTTCCCGCGTAAATATCCGCCGTTTGTCCGCGAGGCGCCGGCTTATTTTTACAGGAAAAGCCTGCATTATCTGTTTACATCGGGGACGACCGGTTATCATCCGAATCCATCCGAAGTAGCCTGCGCTGAGCTTTTTCATGGTCCCTGGCGTTTGTTGGGCGATCCGCACACCAACGATGCCACGAAAATGTCGTTCAATTCGCAGATATCTTCCGTATTTAAGCACCCGCAGAAAAAAGACCTGTACATAGCCCTGGCCGACCGCTGGATACCGGATCTGCCCGACATGCCTGGCATTTATAACAAGGTCGCTGCGCGTTTTGAAGCGATATTCAATCCGGATGCATCAAAAACTGATCTTGATGAATCCATCAACTCAAGCCACGAGATCAACACCTCTGTTGCTGATTATGTCTGGCTACCAGTCCGTTTCGACGGCGAAATGGCTTATCTGGACTGGAAAGACCAATGGCGGCATGAAGATTACGAATAATAGATAAGGTCAGCCAGGCGCTACATCGCTCTCTTTCACGACATTTTCGCTTGTCATCTAATAGGCGCAAGCATATAATCGATTCATCAGCAATAGGCAAAGAGATATGACAACAAGAGACAAAGAGGAGATCGTATGAACAAACAAATCAATATCGGATGGGCTCAGACCGACATAACCCCGGATCGTCCGGTTTATGTTATCGGCCAGCTTTATTCCCGGATTTCCACCTATGTCCACGATACTCTTTCCGCCACCTGCCTTGTCCTCGAGAACGGCGATGAGCAGATGACCATGGTTTCATGTGATATAGCCAGCGTACCCGTCATGCACCTCGAACGGATTTTCAGGAGATTGGACTGCCAAGGACTGGATACATCCCGAATCGTGTTCAATGCGATCCACACCCACAACTCCTCTATGTTTACATCAAATACCACCTATGAAGTTTTCTTTAAGAGTGTTCTCGGCGAAATCTGTCCGTCAATGAACGAGCCTGAAAACATACTAAAAGACGAAGAAGCTGAGGAATGGTTCATTGAAAAAATGGTTAGGCTGATCACCGATGCATGGGATGCCCGTCTTCCCGGTGGAGTCTCAATGGCCCACGACTATGCCGTTGTCGCATTTAACCGTCGTCCCCAGTTTCAGGAAAGCGGTAAAATCATCTCCAGGATGTATGGAACGTGTGCCGATTCCAATTTTCTTGGATTCGAAGGAGCGTCCGACCATTCTGCCGACATGCTGTTCACCTGGGATACCGATGGAAACCTAACCGGAACAGCCGTGTGTATCCCTTGCCCTTCACAGGTCTATGAGCTGCATTCTTTTCTGTCCGCAGACTATTGGGATGAAACGAGAAATTCCATCCGCGATGCGTTGGGCAATATCTATATCCTGCCTTTATGCGGGGCTGCCGGAGACCAGAATCCACTCGACCTTGTCCTTTTGTCCAAAACAAATGGCAAAGAGCTCAGGATTTGGAATTCACAGGAAACCGAGGTGCTCCGCAATTTTGACATGCTGCAGGCATGCAAGGATATCGGCGAACGAATCGGCGAGGCTGTTACCCGCGGCTATAGGAAAGCCCGCAATCGGATTGAGACCAGACCTGTTTTCCGGACATCGGTCTTCACAATGGATGTCGCGTTGCGCTGTGTGCAAAAGGCAGATGTGATCGCCGCCCAGAAACGCATCGATGCGATCAAGGCAAAATACTCGAAACCCGGCAGCCTTCCGGAATCCGAGATGGTCCGCTGCTTTGTGGACATCGGTTATATCAACCGATGGAAACTGCAGAACGAGACGACGCGCTTCCTGTTCCCGGTTTATATCTTCCGTCTTTGCCGGGCTGTTTTTGCGACCAACCCGTTCGAACTCTATGTGGATTATGGTTTCCGTATGAAGGCTCGATGCAAAGCCGATCAGGCATTCATCATTCAGCTTTCCTCGAATGCCAAAGGAGGATATCTTCCCACCACAACTGCCGTTGCAGGAGGCAGTTATGGTTCTTTACCCGTCAGTACCATGGTTGGCCCTGATGGGGGAACCGAGCTTGTAGAAAAGACGCTTGAAGCCATGGATGCGTTGTGGGAATAATAGCCATATGCAGTTTGAAGAAGAAATCATCGCTCTCCGCCGGGAATTTCACACATGTCCGGAGATTGGCATGGAAAATCCTGCCACTGCTGAATTGATCATCCGATATCTTCGCAACATTGGAATAAACGATATAAAAGCGGGTCTGGGCGGAGGCACGGGGATATCGGCGATCATACATGGCGCAGAGGAAGGCATGTGCCTGGCCTTGCGTGCGGATACCGATGGTCTGCCGGTTTTCGAGGAAACCGGCTTGCCATTCGCCAGCGTAAACGGCAATGCCCATGCCTGCGGGCACGACGGTCATATGGCCATGCTCCTGGGTGCAGCCCGCCTTCTTATGGAAAACCGCCACAACCTCTGTGGCTCGATCAAACTTATCTTTCAACCGGGCGAGGAATATGGTATTGGTGCAAAGAAGATGGTTGCAGCCGGAGTACTTGAGGATCCCCATGTGGATGCGGTGGCCGGGCAGCATACCGGGAGTCTGTTCGATGGCATTGCCAGCGGGGAGATCGGATATTTTGAAGATTATTTCGGATTTTGTGTCACACGGATCGACGCCGTATTCCATGGACGTGGCGGCCATACCTCACGGCAGCACGAAGCGGTGGATGCCATCCTCATAGCATGCAATGCAGTAACGCAGCTTCAGGCAGTCATGTCGCGAGAAAGAAAGTGCGACAGTCCCGCTGTTATATCCATTGGGACGATAAACGGAGG
The DNA here is from genome assembly GCA_033549405.1 of Bacillota bacterium. Taxonomy (GTDB): domain Bacteria; phylum Bacillota; class Clostridia; order Saccharofermentanales; family UBA5734; genus JAAYBY01. The sequence goes on from JAWSUP010000214.1 coordinate 3,153, forward strand.
CGTCAAGAACAATATCATCGCCGACACCTGTACCGTTACCGGAACAATCAGAAGCAAAGAGCCCGAGGAACAACGTTATTACGAAGAGCGAACAGAAAAAATATTCCGGTCCGTGGCTGAAAGCTTCCGTGGCACGAGCGATGTGGCGTTTCCATATCGGTTAAAAAGCACACCAATCGATCCGAAAATGTTGGCAATCTTCAAAGGTTCTGCTGCAAAAGTCATGGGTGCGGAGAAAATAAAGCAAGTCACAGCTGTCACTGCAGTTGGAGAAGATTTTTCAGAATACTGTCTTGATAGGCCAGGGCTGTTTTGGTTCCACTGTTCCGCACCTGATTTTGGCAGCATATACCCGCATCATCACCCCAAATTTGATATTGCTGAAAAGCATCTTGGCGATGGTGCACGATTGCTGGCACAATTTGCGGTCGATTGGCTTCAAAATTGCGGAGGCGCAAAATGAACTACATCAACAACATGCTGGAAGCCGTTGGTCATACCCCGATGCTGAAACTCAACAAGGTCGGAAAGGGTCTCGGAGCAGATCTTTTTGTCAAGTTGGAGCACATGAATCCAAGCGGCAGTTACAAGGACAGAATGGCCATCGCTATGGTTGAGGCGGCTGAGCGGGGCGATACCTGGAACGGCAGAAAGCTAGCTTCCGGCGGGACAGTCTGTGATTCGTCCGCTGGCAACACGGCGCCGGCTTTGTCTTTCGTCTGCGCCTGCAAGGATATCAAGGCAAAGATTGCCGTTTACCGTCCCATGCTCAGGGGCGACAGCGCAAGGCTGAAAATAGCAGGTGCTTTTGGCTCTGAAGTCTGTGAGTCCAGCTTACCGGAACAGTATATGACAGCGGAACAGGCAGAGGCGTTTAAAAACGAAAATTACGATCTGACATATATTGTGGCAGGCAAAATGCATTCGAGCGAACTAGAGCGTAATCATGACGATGTGATCTGGCTCGATCAGATATTCAATCCATACAACTTCCTTGGCCAGAAAGAGATAGGGAATGAGATTTATGACCAACTCGATGGTCAGATAGACGCTTTCGGCTGTTCCGTAGGTTCTGGAGCAACGCTGCTTGGAACCTGCCTTGCCTTTAGGGACAAGGGTCTGACGCCTGAGATCACTTTCGGCATCGTTCCTTTCGGCAGCGAGGTTTACATGCAACTGGACAAGGACGAATGCAGCAAAAACGAATTCCACCGTTCTGACATCATGATCCGTATGGCTAAAGCGATGGGGTTGGAAAAATGGACAACAGAAAAACCCATCATTGACATCATGCTCGAGGAGGGCTATCCGGACAGATTTTTCCGTATCACCACAGAAGAAGCCCGGGCGATGGCAAACAGGCTCTGTTCCGAAGAAGGGATATACTGCGGGATGTCTTCAGGCGCTAACGTGGCGGTTGCCTGCAAAATTGCCGCGCGACTGGGAAAAGGAAAAAACGTCGTCACTGTCATTGTTGATCGAAGAGACAGATATCTGGGGGAATATCCGAATGACGTGTATATCGTATAATAGGAAGAAAGAAAGAGGCCACCCATGAAAAATCTGAAAGGTATCATCCCCGCCCTGCTGACCCCCTTCACCGCCGATAACCGCATCAATCACCCGGTGCTCCGGGATCTGGTGCGTCGCAACCTCGAACAGGGCGTCTCCGCGTTCTACGTGGCCGGCAGTACCGCTGAGGCGTTCCTTTTGACAATTGATGAACGCAAAGCCATCCTCGAAACTGTCGTTGACGAAGTCGCCGGCAGGTGCGGTGTCATCGCCCATATCGGCGCCATCAGCCAGGATGCGGCGACGGAACTGGCCATTCATGCGCGCGAAACCGGCGCCGATGCCATTTCATCGATTCCGCCCTTCTATTACCCTTTTACATTTGACGAAATCAAAGCCTATTATTTCAGCATCGTCGAGGCATCGGGCATGCCCATGATCATCTACAATTTCCCGGCTTTTTCTGGCGTGAAGCTGGATGCCGGCAATATAGCCCAGTTCCTGTGCGATAACCGGTTTATCGGAGTCAAACATACCAGTCAGGATTTTTACGCACTCAATCGATTCAAGACAGCCTTCCCCGACAAACTGGTTTTCAACGGCTACGACGAGATGTTTGTTTCAGGTATGGCCATGGGGGCAGACGGCGCCATCGGATCGACATTCAATTTCATGGCAGATAAATTCATCACCATGAAAAGGCTTTGCGACGATGGTCATTTTGACAAAGCCCGCGATTTGCAGAGCAAGGTCAATGACCTGATCCAGGTGTTGATCAAAGTGGGGGTTCTTCCAGGGGAAAAAGAGATCATGAACCTGATGGGTCTGGACTTTGGCAGTTGTCGCAAACCGTTCAAGTCAATCAGCGAAGATGAGCGGGAAATGCTCAAGAATGCGCTTGCAGAATTGCATGCGTCATGATTTCTCCTGACTGTAACCAATGAGCACCGCCTGTTCCATGGCCGCAACCTCTTCATCGGTCAGGAAATTAAAATAAGCTGATCTTTTCTTCACGGATAGCCTCCCGCTGTTCTGGAGGCAAAGTTGAATGAACAGGTCGATCAGGCGATCAGGCATATCTATGATATCCTGGATTGCTCTTTTTGTAGTATCGTAGTTAGCCAGATAACTGAGCTCGGTCACAAGTTCATCTTCGATTGTCTTTATAATAAACGAGAATAATGACTCTGTTTGCATGGTCAAATCCATATACTTATACCAGCATGCGGTGTCATTCTCTATGGTCATTTGTCCCATCTCATCCATCCGATAATCAATCAGCTGCAGCAAAGGCCGTGAAAAAGCCTCCAATGATGCATCATAATCCGCTGAATTCTTGAGAATGACTGCTGATATGGGAAATATAAGCCCGTGCTGAACCAATCCGCTCAGCGAAAGGATGTTATGTATTAGAAATCGGTGGATTCTGCCGTTTCCATCTTCAAATGGATGCAAGAATACAAAACCGTAGGAAATAGCAGCCGCATGGACCACCGGTGATACATTTCCAGCCTTCATCAGTTTGTGTGATTCAAGCAGGCCTGACATTAATTCGTGAATATCATCCGGTCTGGGGCAGATGTAGTGGATAATCTCCTTCTGCCAGGCAGCTGATTGTCCGACATAATTCTGGCTTCTTCGATAGTCATCGGCATTAAACCGCGGGTCAACAATTCGGTTTTGCAGTTCGATCAACCGTTCTTTATCGCAAAAATCTTCTTTGTCGGCCAGCACCAGGGAAGCCATAAATTTTTCAGTCCTGGATGCACTGGGTTTTATGTTTTCGATCGCAAAAGACGATTTTGTCTCTTTTTTGTAAAAGTAAGTAAGCGCCCGGCGCAGCAGTTCCGGCGCATACGCGTTAACTATATCCTCACATTGCTTGCGTATATCCATTGCAGCAAGTTCGGTCAGTTTCTCAGTTTTTCTAATAATCGGACAGAAGGTTCGGGGACCGCATAGATTGTTGACAACTCGATGGCGCTGGGATTTTTTCCCATTCTGGATCGTGAAATATTTCACTGTCTCCAGTGCGTCGATATAGTTACCGACAGTCAGATCATCGATGGTGAGCCGACTGCCTGTCAAGAACTCATAGAAAAACCAGATCCTGCGCGTATATTTTCCAGTCGGCTTGGATTTGATATATTCTGTGAGTTCTATCTGAGAAAGATGCTCGAAAATTATAAACAACAAGCCAAGGTTGACTCCATCGTATTTCAGCGCAAACTCAAGATGATCACAGGGTTTTTCACCTGGCCAGTATCTGATCGGGTATGTGTCTTCAACAGCACCATCCTGGACGATTGATCGATATGTTCCTGATGTTGAGACAAATGATTTACGCCAATGGGGCATCCCCATCAGCCCAAAGTGCTTCATCAGAAATTCATAACCGGCTGGACGATTTTTGTGCGTGATTAGATCCATGGTGAATCCTCGATATATCGTTATAATATTGATATTATAATTATATATGAGCACTCTGTCAATAAAACATTTACATTTTGACTTCTCATTGGTATTTATATTACAGACATTAAGTAATTAACAAAGCCTGCAACCTTTTTGCCAAAAAGATTGGATCAGTCTTATCGTTTCATCTGAACCGGTATTGACAGATTACAGGCTGTTGCTGCCCAGCGGGCGATACCAGATATTCCTGAAGCGTACAGGATTTTTATGATCCTGGAGCATCAGCGGACCCTGGGGCGGATGCGCCTTATAGGGCACTGTGTCGCGGTAAGTGGTCGGTCCGATCAGTTGCGTGTGATTCTGCACGACCACACCGTTCA
>JAWSUP010000215.1:0-7446 GCA_033549405.1 Bacillota bacterium
ATGAGTTACATACCCAACCTAACCGGAAACTTTTCGATGTCATGACCAAAGGCTCAGGCGATGCCAGGATGCAGCCGTTATACTTTCTGATCACCACGGCCGGTTCGGATACAAACAGTATTTGTTATGAAACACATCAGAAGGCGCTGGACATACTCGAAGGTCGAAAACACGACCCTACGTTCTACCCAGTGATCTATGGCGCGAAGGAAGAAGATGACTGGACCGATCCCAAGGTCTGGAAGAAGGCCAATCCATCCCTTGGCATAACGGTCACAATCGACAAGGTAAAAGCTGCGTGCGAGTCCGCTAAGCAGAACCCGGCAGAGGAGAACAGCTTTCGCCAACTGCGCCTGAACCAATGGGTCAAACAATCAGTGCGCTGGATGCCGATGGCCAAGTGGGATGCTTGTGCATTCCCGGTTGATCCATCGAGTCTGGAAGGCCGAATCTGTTATGGTGGACTGGACCTTTCATCCACAACTGACGTCACGGCATTTGTGCTCGTGTATCCGCCAGCTGATGAGGATGACAAATACAGCGTACAACCATTTTTCTGGATGCCGGAGGATAACATCGACCTCCGGGTTCGACGTGATCATGTGCAATATGATTTATGGCAAAGGCAAGGACACCTGCTGACAACTGAGGGAAACGTTGTTCATTACGGATTCATTGAACGGTTCATTGAAGAGATTGGTACAAGATACAACATTCGCGAGATTGCATTCGATCGCTGGGGTGCGGTCCAGATGGTGCAAAACCTGGAAGGCCTGGGATTCACGGTCGTGCCGTTTGGCCAGGGCTTCAAGGACATGTCACCACCGACTAAGGAACTGATGAAGCTAACGCTTGAACGCAAACTGGCCCATGGTGGTCACCCGGTCCTGCGCTGGATGATGGATAACATTTTCGTCCGTACCGACCCGGCTGGCAATATCAAGCCTGACAAGGAAAAGTCGACTGAGCGAATAGACGGCGCGGTGGCGACGATCATGGCATTGGACCGGGCGATCCGAAATGGAGGCGGACCGGTAGGCTCGGTCTATGATGAAAGAGGTCTTTTGCTAATATAACGCGTCATAGTAATAGCATAATGATTGCGTTCCGCAATACTTTCGATTATAATTGAGGCTGAAGGGGGTGTTCTTTATGGCAAGAACATCAAACATATTTGCACGTATAGATCCGGAAATCAAGGAGCAGGCTGAGCAAGTTCTTGAGCAGCTTGGTATCCCGATGTCCAATGCAATCGGGTTGTTTCTTCGCCAGGTGGTCATGCAGCGTGGCATACCGTTTGAGATGAAGCTGCCTCAAACCAACCCGCTCGCATTTGGCTCGCTCAGCGAAGAGCAGTTTAATGCCGAACTGGAAAAAGGTCTGGCTGATTTAGCCAGTGGCAGAGTGATTTCTGCCGAGGATGTTGCTGCGAAAATGCATCAGGATTATGGCGTATGAGTCACTGGAAGGTCATTTATACCCAGCTTGCCGAGCGTGACCTGCTCAGCATTTACGAATATATCGCATTTTCACTGCTTGAGCCGGAAACGGCCAGGAAGCAAGCCCGGCGTATTCTTGATGCTGTCGCAAAATTGAATGACTTTCCTCACCGCTTCAAAATGTACCAGAATGAGCCTTGGCTTGGAAAAGGTCTGCGGGTCATGCCAGTAGATAACTATCTGGTGTTTTATCTGACCGTGCCAACGCAGAACATCGTCGTGATCGCCCGGTTAATGTATGGTGGTCGCGATATTAGCACGCAACTATTGCAAACAGAAGTACCAGCTGATCTTATGGATAAGATAGCAGAAGGCGAAGATCAGGTAAAAGCCGGCAAAATTATTGATGCGGATGACTCGTTAGACCAGATTCGTAAAAAATATCATTAATAAAGCCGCTGTTTTATATCACATAATCTGTATTTATAAGCATCTCGCACGAGATGCTTTTTTTATACCAAAATCAAGGAGGACCGCATGTCAATCATCAACCGCTTCTTCAAAGCTCGAGACAAGCCGAAAAACACGTTGCCGGGCAGCACTTACAGTTTTTTCTTCGGCAGCACCTCCAGCGGTAAGGCAGTTAATGAGCGTACCGCCCTGCAGACCACAGCTGTTTACGCCTGTGTCCGTATCCTGGCAGAGACGATCGCCAGTCTGCCGCTGCACACCTACCGTTACACCGACCGAGGCAAGGAAAAAGCGCTGGATCACCCGCTGTACTACCTATTGCATAACGAACCCAATTCCGAGATGACTTCATTCGTGTTCAGAGAGACGCTTATGAGTCATCTTCTCCTGTGGGGCAATGCTTATGCCCAGATCATCCGGGACGGTCGTGGCCAGGTTCTGGCACTGTACCCACTACTGCCGGACAAGATGACGGTTGATCGTACCAATGGTGGTGAAATCATCTACCAGTACAGGACCGATCGCGGTGTGTATTCTCTTCGCCGCGAAGAAGTGCTGCATATCCCCGGCCTGGGGTTTGACGGCCTCATCGGTTATTCCCCGATCGCGATGGCCAAGAATGCGATCGGCATGGCCATTGCAACCGAAGAATATGGTGCATCATTTTTCGCCAATGGCGCCAACCCCGGCGGTGTCCTGGAGCACCCCGGCGTCGTAAAAGACCCAAAGCGCGTGCGTGAAAGTTGGAACGCGGTGTATCAGGGCAGCAGTAACGCCCACCGGGTGGCAGTTTTAGAGGAGGGTATGAAATTCCAGGCGATCGGTATCCCCCCCGAACAGGCTCAGTTCCTGGAGACCAGAAAATTCCAGATCAACGAGATCGCCCGTGTCTTTAGAATTCCCCCTCATATGCTGGCTGACTTGGAGAAGTCCAGCTTTTCCAACATCGAGCAGCAGTCGCTAGAGTTCGTGAAGTACACCCTCGACCCGTGGGTGATCCGCTGGGAGATGTCAATCCAGAAAGCGTTGTTCTCCACGGCGGAGAAGCAGCAGTACTTTGTCCGATTCAACCTGGACGGACTGCTGCGCGGCGATTATGCCAGCCGGATGACGGGCTATGCTACCGGCCGCCAGAACGGTTGGCTTTCCAGCAACGACATACGGGAGCTTGAAAACATGAACCCCATCCCTGCCGGACTCGGTGGTGACCTGTACCTGGTCAATGGCAACATGCTGCCGCTATCACAAGCGGGGCAATTTTATGATGAGTAAGTGATTATGTTGAGCACAAAATGTGCAACTTAAGAACCGAAGGAGGAACAAAACGAATGAGAAATAATTTCTGGAAATGGGTACGCGACAGTGATACTGCTGAACGTACCCTCTATCTCAATGGCCCCATCGCTGAAGAGACATGGTGGGGAGATGAGGCCACACCAAAACTGTTCAAGGACGAACTACTGGCCGGCAGTGGCAACATCACCGTCTGGATCAACTCACCCGGCGGTGATGTGTTCGCCGCAGCACAAATCTACAACATGCTCATGGACTACCCCGGTCATGTCACCGTGAAGATAGACGGCATTGCTGCAAGCGCCGCATCGGTTGTAGCTATGGCCGGCAGCACGGTGCTCATGTCTCCTGTGTCGATGCTGATGTGCCACAACCCGATGACCATTGCTTTTGGCGACACGATTGAAATGGAACGGGCGATTGCCATGCTGTCAGAGGTCAAAGAATCTATTATCAATGCTTATCAAATCAAGACAGGACTGACTCGCGCCAAGATCTCACACCTCATGGACGCAGAAACCTGGTTCAATGCGAAAAAGGCGGTCGAACTGGGTTTTGCGGACGACATCCTATTCACCTCTGACAATTCGGCACCGGAGAGTGAAGGCATCCTTTTCAGTAAACTGGCGGTGACCAATTCGCTCCTCAGTAAGCTGCCCAGACAGCCGCCCAGACCCAAACCCGAAGCGCAATCAGAACAACCCACCCACACGATCGAGTCGCTCAAGAAGCGGCTCTATTTGATTCAGCCTTAGGAGGGCCAACACACATGAACAAGATTTTAGAACTTCGTGAAAAAAGAGCCAAAGCCTGGGATGCCGCAAAAGCGTTTCTTGACAGCAAGCGCGGCACCGATGGCCTGATCAGTGCCGAGGACACAGCCGTGTACGAAAAGATGGAAGCGGATGTCGTCAGCCTCGGTAAGGAGATTGACCGACTCGAGCGCCAGCAGGCACTGGACCTGGAACTCAGTAAACCGGTCAACACCCCGATCCGCAACCAGCCGCTTGCAGCCAGCACCGACGTTAAGACCGGCCGCGCCTCAGATGAATATAAATCCGCGTTCTGGCGCGCCATGCGTAGTAAGAACGCCTTCGATGTCCAAAACGCCCTGCAGATAGGCACTGATGCAGAAGGAGGCTACCTGGTCCCGGACCAGTTTGAGCGCACACTGGTCGAGGCACTGCAGGAAGAGAATATCTTCCGCCAGCTGGCTCGGGTCATCTACACGGCATCCGGAGACCGCAAGATCCCGGTCGTCGCCTCCAAAGGCACTGCCAGCTGGGTGGATGAAGAAGGCCAGATTCCCGATACGGATGACGTGTTCGACCAGGTCTCTATCGGTGCGAACAAGCTGGCAACCATGATCAAGGTCTCGGAAGAGCTCCTGAACGACAGCTTCTTCAATCTGGAAGGGTACATCGCCCGGGAGTTTGCCCGGCGCATCGGTACCAAGGAAGAAGAAGCCTTCTTCATCGGTAATGGCACAGGCAAGCCCACCGGCATTTTCAATGCAACCGGTGGTGCAACGGTCGGTATCACGTCTGTCAGCAGCACAGCCGTCACAGCCGATGAGGTTATTGACCTGTACTATGCCCTGAAATCACCCTATCGGCGAAATGCTGTGTTCACCATGAACGAAGCCACTGTCAAAGCCATCCGTAAACTCAAGGACGGTGCTGGCCAATACCTGTGGCAGCCTTCCTTACAGGCAGGCACACCCGACACCATCCTCAACCGCCCGCTCAAGACCTCGTCATATGTACCCACCATGGCAGCCGCTGCCAAGGCCATCGCGTTTGGCGACTTCAGTTATTACTGGATCGCGGACCGTCAGGGCCGGTCATTCCAGCGCCTGAACGAGCTGTTCGCCGCCACTGGCCAAGTGGGTTTTAGGGCCACGCAGCGCGTTGACGGCAAGCTGGTTCTGGCAGAAGCCATCCAGGTCCTGCAGATGAAAGCGTGAGGTGACAACGCATGAGTAATGTCAAGAACTACACTGAACAAGGCGGCGAGACCACCGTTATTGGCGGTACGCTCGAGATCGCAGAAGGCGGTCAGGTCACAGGTCTGGCTGCTGTGCTGCCTGCTGCTGTATCGGATGCACTGGGCGGAATCAAGGCAGAAACGGCCGGCGTGGGTGATACCGTGCCGGCAAAGGTCGGTGAAGACAGTAAGCTGTATGTTCCGACCTATCCAGTGGCGGCTAATCAGGCGGATAGTACCGCAACGGAAGTGGCCGGGCTGGTCGCCGACTTTAACGCACTGCTGGCCAAACTCATCGCGGCTGGCCTGATGGCTGAGTTGTAATCAAAGAATTTCTGGAAAGGAAGGTGCTCGCCTGATGATAAAAATAATTACACCGGTCGATACAGAACCGGTCTCGCTGGCCGAGGTCAGGCAGCACCTTCGCCTTCCGGATGAACCAACCGAGGACGATCTGCTCCTGAACCTGGTCAAGACAGCCAGGGCGTATTGCGAGAATTTCACCCGTCGCGCTTTGGCTGAACAGACACTGGAAATGTATCTGGACCGGTTTTCCGTCAACAGTTCGATCATGCTGCCATGCCCGCCGCTTCAGAGCGTTATGGAGATCGGGTACAAGGACAGCACTGGAACGGAGACGATCCTGCCAGCCTCAAATTATATCGTTGTTACAGATCGTGAACCCGGCCGAGTGATGACCGTTTACGGTATGTCCTGGCCGGTGTTCACGCCGTTTCCCGCAGCACCCATCCGGATCCGGTTCGTCGCCGGGTATGCTATTCTGCCGGAACTCATCCGCCAGGCGCTGCTCTTACTGGTGGGGCACTGGTACGAAAACCGCGAGGCGACCGGCACGGCCAAGGACCAGACGGCGTTTTCTGTGCACGCGCTGCTGTCGCCATACCGTGTGGAGGTGTTCTGACATGGAAGCAGGAAAGCTGAGGCACCAGATTACCATCCAAGTTATGAACGCAGACGAGTTATGGTTTGACCTATTAACCTGTCACGCTCAGGTCAATGGCCTTTCCGGCAGCGAATATTGGGCGGCATCCGCCGAACAGGCACAGAACAGTGTTGATTTCGTCGTTCGCTATGCGGCCGATTTGGTAAATTTGGCCCCTCAAACGACGCGCATCCTGTTTCGCGGCAATCGCTACGATGTGAAAAGCATTGACAATTTCATGTATCAGAACAGGTCTTTGAAACTAAGGGCGGTGATGCACCATGGACGTTAACCGGCTGGCAGATGCGATCGAGCACGAACTGCAGTCCTTTTCCGATGCCGTATCCGAAAAGATCGGCGAAGCGGTGGAGATCGTGGCTAATGAAGTGAACGATGAGATCAAGCAGCACGTCACATTCAGAGAGCGGACCGGCAAGTATGTCAAGACGTTTCACATTAAGAAAATCAACACGGGCAGCAAGTACAACTATAGCCGCGTCTGGCATGTCAAAAGCCCGCACTATCGGCTGACACACCTGTTGGAGCACGGCCATGCGCTTAGGGGCGGCGGCCGCACGCGGGCGTTCCCGCACATCATCTTTGGTGAACAGCTGGCAGAGCGACGTATGCCAGAGCTAGCGGAAAAGGCGGTGCAGGATGCTGGACATTAAAGCTTTACTGCAGGAGACCGGGCTGCCCGTCCGCGAACAGCGGTTTCTGGGCGTCATGCCGCTACCGGCCATCGTCTATTCTGACAATGTGGAAGTAGGCGGCGCGGACCTCAAAAATAACCTTCTGACCCATAACATCGGCATCGAGTTCTATGCGGAGACCATCGATCTCATGAATGAAGCCAAGATTGAACGCCTGCTGGACAGTCTGTCAGTCAGTTACACCCGCATGCGTGACTGGATCGAGAGCGAGAAGTTCTACTCGACCAATTACGAGTTTACCATCACAGAAAGGAAGTAGAGATCATGTCAACAAACGGAGAAAAAATCATCCTGGGCAGCGGGAAGCTCTACGTTAACGAGTACAGCGGCGCTATCCCCGCCGATAACATTATTGAAACTGCTGGCAATCTCCTGGGCTACATCCAAGGCGGTGCAACCCTCAGCTACAAACCGTCGTTCTATATCGCCGAGGACGATCTGGGGCTTGTAAAAAAACAGATCCTCACGAAAGAAGAGGTGTCTCTCAAAAGCGGCATCATGACATGGAACGGCGACACCCTGAAACGGCTCATCTCCACAGCCCGCGTCACGGAAAACGGTGTGACCAACAAGCGCCTGGTGAAGATCGGCGGTGTTGGTA
>JAWSUP010000216.1:0-7444 GCA_033549405.1 Bacillota bacterium
CAAGCGCGTTTCACTGGTGCACTGGATGATCTGGTTTTCAGTCAGAAGTGGCGGAATCCGCGTCTGCCACTGGTCACCCCAGGCCCAGTTCCAGACGACAGCCCGAGCGGCAGGATTAGCCCTTTTGGCTCCGCGGGCCAGCAGATTGTTGACTTCGGCGACCACATCCCAGGGATTGCGCGTAGCGCAGCGGGGGCAGAGGTGTCCGTCGCCTGTCCGCGAATAGCAATTAGTCAAATTTTCAGACATTGATATAGTAAAAAACCCGGCCAGGCCAGCTGCCTGGCTGAACAATTCGAAGGTTGCCTTTTCAAGATACTGTTGAACCTCCGGACAGGATGTGCACATCGCCCAAAAGTCACCCTCACGGGTTCCCCGCAAATCTGGATGCTTCTGGAAAAAGGCATCGTTCATGGCTCTCGGCTCATTCAGGTAAAGATACACGCCGATGTCGTAGCGAGCAGCCCTTTCGATCAGTTGCTTCAGATTGGCAATCCTGGTTTCATGCCCGGTCGACAGCTCAGGATCGAACGGGAAGCGGACCAACTGGTATAAGATGCCTTGAAGCCAGACTCCCTTGATGCCCATACGGGCATATTCCGCTAGCAGAGCCTCAGGAAACGGATCAAGTTCAGGTGTCATCAGCGGGTCACCGTAAAGAGCGAAATAGGAATAAACAGTTCGAAGATCTTTGACTGGAACAATCTGACTTATTGCATCTTGCCGTTCGGTTTCCGACAGCGGACGTGTGAAGTGCTTCACGAAAGAGAAACCATTTTCCTGATGCCAGCTGTCATCCGGCTGAAGCTGTCGCAACCAGGCGGCCATCTCCCGCGTCCGACGCAGATCATCATCAGACAGCGGCTGATAGACGGGCGGGTCGATACAAGGTTTGAATTCGCCCATCTTATGCCAGAAAAAGTCGTCTTCTTTAAGAATGAACGCCAGCTGCTCTTCTGTCATATCGAGCAACGTGAGAATCTGATGATAGGAACACAGATGCCAGTTCTGCCGGATAATGGTCAGATAGCCACGTGAGATCCAGACCGGATCGGCCTGACGGTCAGGATCAAGGCCGAGTTGCCCGGCTGCCTGCCGCAATTGCTCTTCACTTGCCTGCAGGACTCTGGCGATCCGATCGATTGGCGCCAGTCCCCAATTGCGCCATAACACAACTTGCCAGCGCCTGGCAAACCAGGCGCACGATACCGGCGGACGCTCGCTGACAGATGGCAGAATATCCATTCTCTTTTTCCTCCTACCAGGCGTGGCCTGTGACTGAATAATAGGCCAGGTTTGGCTGGCGGACATCCAACCGGCCAAAAACAGCTGCAACCGGTATGTCACTGTGCAAAACGAGGGAATACTGGCCTGGTTGAATCTTGTACTGCTGGTCACCCAGGGGCTGGTCAAGCCGGAAGCATCGGACACGCTCTGCGCCAACCCTGGCTGTCAACCCTTTGACCGGCGCCCTGTCCTCAAAAATCAAGTCAATCTTCAGATGAGCTTCCTGCTCACTTAGGTTTGTGACCATCAGTGCTTCGTGCCCGTACGGTTCACTGTCACCTGATGGGGGCAGATCGCCATCGCAAAAGATCCAGTTTTTCTTGCCAAAGAGTTGTTCCACCTGTCTTCACTCCTTTTTTCAACCGTCATTCTTCAGTAATGGCGGCCCAGTAAATTGAACGAGGCTTCAGGGCTGTTACCCGAGATATCCTTTCTCCGCTGGGTTATAGGCTGAGCAGGACCTGTTCCATTTCAGGACTGAACGGCCGGACGCCTGTTTCCGTAATCTCATAACCTGTCTCGATCCGGACGCCATGCAGCTCAGGATGACCGAAGAAACTGACATCGACGCAGACAGTCATGCCGGGAACGATCACATCGGTGCTGTTGGGACCGAAAAACGGCGCCTCGGCCTCCATGATGCCGATGGTGTGCGCAAATGGGCAGACCAGGTATTTCATCAGGTTATGCTTCTGGAAATAGGCTCTTCCGGGTGCATCGACCTCTTTGCCGACCACGCCTGGTTTCAGCGCGTCACGGGTCAGCAACAGCACTTCCTTCATGTGATGGAGGTATTCCTTTTGCAGGGGTGTGTATGTTCCGCTGACTGGCATCGTGTGGCCGATGACGCCGGCGTAGCCCTTGCTGCGCGGGGCGATGCCCAGCATGACCATTTCACCGTTTTTCATCTCTTTGTCCATCGCGGTCGGCACCACGGCATTGGCGCGTGCGCCGCTGCCGACGATCGTTTTGAAGGCAAAACTGGTGGCGCCATTCTGGCGTGCGATCGCTTCCCCGGCTGCTGCAACCTCGTATTCCCGGGCACCCGGCCGGACAGCAGCCGCCATTTTCTGGTAAGATTGCCAGGCCATGCCGAATGCCGTCCTCATCTGTTCTCGTTCCCAGGCCGACTTGTGGTGACGCAGGCGGAGAAAATCTTCCGTTATGTCGATGAGCTCCACGTTCTTGAAGCTGTCAAAAATCTGGCGGTAGACTGAAACCGGCATCTGGTCAAGCCCAACCATGCCGACCCGCCTGATTTGTTGTCTGGTGCTGATTTCTGCAAACAAGTCGGCAAACGATATGATCGTCGCATTTGGATATTCCTCGTCCGGCACCATGAATACCGGCAGGTTGCGCGTTTCCTTGATCGCGCTGTCCTGCCTGGCAAAAGGTTCGCTCTCCGGACCGCCCAGGATCATGGGCTGGCCATCGCGTGGAACCAGCACCGCGCCGCTTTCGAATTGCGGACACCAGGCCGTCAAATACCAGCCGTTGCCTACGTTGAATTCGTCATAATAAACGAAGGCAAAGTCCAGATCTTTCTCCTGCAGGATAGCCCTGACTTTTTCGATTCGCCCTCCGTGTTCAGCTAGATCGTAGTAAGCCATCTGTTTTTCCTCCTGATTTTCTGCTGCCGGATGGCAGCTGGGTTTATGGTAGTCGCTTCTCTGGTTCTATGCAAGACTTAGACACTGATGGTCGACCGGATTGGTTGTTGCCTGGCTGCCAGTCAAAGTCGCGGTCAATCGGATAAACGGGGCGGCTGATTTTCTGATATGGAATGGATTCGATCGTTTCACAGCTGGCTCCGGGTGTCAATGCCAGATATGCTTGTTTGGCCACTGCTGCCAGAGCCGGAAAAAGATAGCCCAGCTTGACGATGATCACCCGATAATCGGGAAAATGCAGACCTGCTGATTCAATAATGTCGGGAGAGATAATGGCACAACGTTGTTTGGTCAGCAGTATGTCCAGGCCAGGCAAGGTCAGAACAACACAATCGCCGGCATCTTCGCCGTACCAGCCGAGCAGGCGACCCCTGCCGCGCAGGACGGGCTGCAAGTTCAAATGACACATCAATCTGGCAAATTCATCGTCGACAGAATCCGGAAACAGGATCACCTGACCTTCCTTTACTGACTGACAATAATCGACACTGGCTGGCGCTGTCAGTCCTGCAAGCAAAACCTGATCGAGCGGGTGCTGCAAAAGACAACTGAGCAGAAATACACTTTCCCCGGGCGCTCCCGCTGTTGTATTGTCGCCTGAATCACTAATAAAAACAGGACCGTCTTTTTGCGCAAGCGCCTGGCTGACTGCCGTTTGGCCATCAACAGCGACAGCCTGAAACCTATACTGGTCTCTGGCCTGCCAGAGCATCCGGGCCAGTTTCTCAGTGCAGGCAAGCGCTGCCGGCATTGCTTCTGCATTCTGCGCCACAGCCACGGCACTGGCCCCTGTATCTGGCGCATCAACCCATGGTTGTCCATTGAAGACAGACGCATCGAGGATCCCGGGATTTTCGCTGCACTTTTCGCAAGCCTGAATAATGGTGCGCATCGGTTCTTCGGCCGTTATCACTTTGTCGCCGGTAATGATCAGGGGGACACGCACGAGGATTGACTGCGGCAGTTCACCGCGCCGGATACTTTCGACAAGAAGCCTGGCTGCCCGAAGCTGGGTCTGGGCCATGTCGGTATGGGGTGCAGTCCGATAGCCGCAGATAATATTTGCCAGCTCACAAATCCGTTCATTCAAATTGGCGTGGAAATCCAGCGCAACGGCAATCGGCACTGTTTGCCCTATCCGATCACGTACAGCCTGCAGGATGGCCATGTCACCGCTGCCGATTCCATCGACATCCAGTGCACCATGGCAATAAAGCCACACACCATCTACTTTTTCACCAATTGGGAACGTCGCCAGCAACCGTTCAAGCAGCATCCGAAAATCAGGCTGCGCGAGCCGGCCTGCCGGCAAAGCATGAGCATAGAGCGTTGGGATCAGGAAACAGCCTTCAGACAGGAAGTAATCCGTAACAGCCACATGGCTATAAATCTCTTCTCCCTCTGCCAGTACAAAATCCGCCACTGTTGCAGGTGCAGGATTGAAGGTGTTCGTTTCCTGCTGTATAGATCCCATGATGATGCGCATTGAAAAATTCCTCGCCCGTCAAGTCACTTAGATGAATTGGTCATACGGTGTCAGCTTGTCATCTTGTTCAGAATTATTTCTTCTAGATACATTTTAGAATGATGATCTTGGGTTGTCAATCATATTTTCATGAAAATTTGCAACTCATGGCATTATATATATTGACATAGACAATAATATAGTCTAAAATTATATTGTATTTATTGATTTAGCTTATTATATACCCAAAGACGAGTCTTGCTATTCTACTTGCTGCAAATTTTGCAAAATGATTGCAATCGATGACGAATATGATTCCTGCCTGCATTTGATCGACTCAACAACCGGAACCATAAGCTAAGAGGATACGACTATGAATAAGTGGTTTAAGCACTCCTACTGGCGCAATCTTGTTGACATGCACATCCCTGACTGGAATCCAGACTTTATGGCTCACTTCTCACCAGAGCAATATGCTGCAAACATGCTGACTGCAGAAGTCGACGCTTCCGAGCTCTACACAGGCAACTGCCTCGGTATTTGTTTTTGGCCGACAAAAGCTGGTCATATGCATGCCGGACTGAAAGGGCGAGATATCGTCGGTTCCACTTTGCAGTTGCTGCAAAACGAGAATATGTTCACCCTGGCTTATTTCAATATCTGGAGCCGCTGGGCTTTCGATACCCACCCGGACTGGCGGTTGTTGCGGATAAACGGAACCAATACGACACAATTGCCGGGAGGCAAGAAAAGCCGCTTTGGCCAATGCTGCCTGAACTCGCCGGGGTACCGCGCTTATCTCAAAGCCCAGATGGAGGATCTGGCAAATCAATATGACTTTGACGGTGCCTGGATCGATATGTTGGGTTGGTTTGGTACCGTCTGTTGCTGTCCTGATTGCCGTAGACGGTATTATGATGAAACAGGCAGGGAGATTCCGGAAACCATCAATTGGTTCGATCCGGACTGGGTGCTGTTCCAGCGAAAACGCGAAGCGTGGCTGGCAGATCTGGCGCATCTGATCAGCAGTATCCTGCGCACCTTGAAACCAGATATTAGCATAACATTCAATTGCGCAGCCTGGCAAAGAGGCTGGACAGACGGCAATACCCAGAGTTTTTTCAATGAAAGTGATTATCTTGCCGGAGACTTTTACGGCAACTCGCTGATGTATTCGACAATCTGCAAATTTCTCAACAATGCCTCGCAAAATCGTCCAATCGAATTCATGACTTCCCGCTGTGTGTCCTTAAGAGATCATACGACAACAAAAACAAGTGAAGAGCTCGAGTTTTCCGCCTATGGCTCCTTCGCCCATAACGGGGCGTTTGTTTTCATCGATGCCATCAACCCGGACGGAACGATGAATGATAAGCTATATGCGGACATGGGTGCATTGCATAGGAAATTAAAAAAATTCCAAATTGAACTGGCGCCCGATGCAGTATTGCTCCGTGATGTATCGTATTTGTTCAATTTCGAGTCGTTTATCAATCCAAAAGCAAATGGCATCAGCATCCGCGACATGGCAGAAGGAAAGTACGCCGAAACAATCAGCGGTTCACCAAGAGCCAAAATGATGAACATTTCCAAACTGATGATCGCTGATCACCTGGCATTTGATCTGACCTGTCTCAAACAGCTGGATGAAGCAGCACAGGAAAGCCAGCTGATTGTCGTGCCCAATCAATATGTCATGCTCGAAGAAGAACTGACTAAGCTGCAGGATTTCGTCAGTCAAGGCGGTTCACTCCTGATCACCGGCCAAAGCGGCCAGGTTGACCGAGAAGGGAACAGACTGTCTGACTTCGCCCATGCCGCAATGTCTGGCGTCCACTTGCTGGGAGAAACTG
Organism: Bacillota bacterium; assembly: GCA_033549405.1. GTDB lineage: Bacteria > Bacillota > Clostridia > Saccharofermentanales > UBA5734 > JAAYBY01. The sequence goes on from JAWSUP010000216.1 coordinate 6,276, forward strand.
CAGAGGATGTCACATACCTGAGGCCAATGCCTGGTTTTGAGGCGCTGTTTACAGGATACGACGAGAAGTACCCAATGTCGGTTGACCGCCCGGCTGCTCTGGTCAGGATAGATGAAGATGTACAAGTCATAGCCCGTCTGACACTCCCCTGGTCTCATTCGCAGGAAATCCATCACTTTGGCTCTGCCATCTCAAACCCTCCGGGCATTGATACTGACTATCCTGCATTGACATTACACCCTTATGGTAGCGGTCAAGTAATGTACTTGAGTGTGCCGCTGGAGGAGATCGAGTTCGAAGCGCAGCAGCAGATCTTTACAGGCCTGATGCGATACCTGATAAAGAAACCTGTGTTGATTCAAACCAATGCGCCGTCCTGGCTTGAGCTGCTGGTATATGCCGACAAAGAACGCAACAGCTATTTGATTTATGCTCTGAAAATCATGGAAACCTATTACGAAGGAAGCGTCCAAAACGTTGAAATCTCCGTCCGGCTGCCAGGTGTGACTGGTATCCTGCGCGACATCACAACTGGAGAATCAGTGATGTGGCACCGGCAAGATGACTTTATTTGCTGGACTGCGGAACAGATCAGTGATTTTGCAATGTATAGACTTACAACGGATTGACAGAGGCGGTAGCACATCAAACCTGTGCTGCGGGGAGACATTCATATGAGAAAATGGTTTCATCAGTCCAAATGGCGTAATCTTGTCGATATGCACATTCCTGATTGGAATACGACCTTCCTGGGTCAATTTGATCCTGTCGCATATGCGGATCATCTGGATGTCAGCAAGGCTGATTGCGCCATCATTTATGCAGGAAACTGCCTGGGGTATTGTTTCTGGCCAACCAAGGCAGGCCATATGCATACAGGACTTCAAGGGCGTGACATTGTTTCCGAAACCGTTGAGGCTTGCAGAGCAAAGGGTATGCGAACTATCGTCTACTTCAATATCTGGAATCGGTTTGAATTCGACCGGCATCCGGATTGGCGCATGCGTTATATTGACGGACGGGATACTACCTGTAACCAGGACGGATCACGCAACCGCTATGGTATCTGTTGCCTAAACAATCCCGACTTTCGCACATTTGTCCGCAGGCAGGCTGAAGACCTGGCCGGGCATGTTCCCTGTGACGGCTTCTGGATTGACATGATTGGC
>JAWSUP010000217.1:0-7414 GCA_033549405.1 Bacillota bacterium
AGCTTAACAGTGGATCTTTCTTCCGTACAGGTGTGCTGGTTTATACGCTTACCTTTGAATCGTTCCGTTTTCGTCGCGGATAATGCGCTGGGCCTTGATGAATGCCATGTAGTCCTACCTCCGATCAGATACAACAAATGTAGTTCTATCTAGTACTACATTCATTATATCACAATCGAACGCAAATGCACGTGTTTTGCTCAGAAAATCACTGGAATATGCAGGTTTCAAGGTTCGTGAGCAACTGTCAACAAATGTGTAGTTCTACATTCAGCATCATCTAAGGTTAAAGCATTACAGTCATGAGTGTGAACATATGCACGATTTTTTATCCCGAAAAGTCAGGCAAATCCATAGGCCTGATATAAAATCCATTCAAGTGCGGCCGGTTTTACGAGTCGCCGCTTATTGTCGAGTCAGTACCGATCATGACGATCAGTTGGGAAGTCTGAGCTATCAGCAGAATTATTATCAGGAATTAATTGAATCAACCAGCAGATGGCTATTGACTGGAATTTATGCAGATCGTGCATCGGGTAGAAATATAACCAGGCGGCCGCAGTTCTGCCAGCTTCTGGCTGACTGCAGATCCGGCTTGGTAGATCTGATTATTACCAAATCTATCAGTCGATTTGGCCGAAACACGTTAGACGTGCTCCAGATCTGCAATGAACTCAAATCATTGGATGTGAATGTTTTCTTTGAAATTGAGAAACTAAAACTCTCTGAACAGCATTCGGATTTACTTTTGTCGATATTGGCTGCTTTACATCAGAATGAAAGTGAAGACAAAAGCAGAAATATCCGATGGGGAATTCAACGGAGCTTTGAAAGTCCTGATTCCAAATACCATAATCGTATCTGCTACGGCTACCGTCATGGTGAATCGGGCCGTTTAGTCATCGTTGAAAAAGAGGCTGAAATCGTCAGGGATATTTTCCGGCTTTACATGGAGGGAAATAGTATTCGTGAAGTGATCGGAGAGCTTTCCAATCGAAATATCCTTTCGCCCAACGGTCATACGAAATGGAGCGTTGAGTGTGTTCGGAAAATTCTGTCCAATGAAAAATACACTGGCAACATCCTGCTTGGAAAAACCGTTATCAGCAATTTTCTCGACGGCAAAAAGGTCAGGAATGATGGACAGGCAAACAAATATCTCGTAACTGATTGCCATCCGGCAATTATCTCACAAGCTCAATTTGATCGGGTTCAGGACGAAAAGAAAAGGCGAAAAGCTGGTCCTGTTGTTCGAATCTGATCAAAATCTCTCTTTTATATTGTGCTTGATAAGGTTAGAATAATAACCATATAGAGTCAAATATTAAAAATAGTTTTAATATATATCATAATAAGGTTGATATCTAAACCTAATAGAGTTAAGATATAAAACAGAGGAGGTGAGGTCGGTGAAATACTATAGCGAGTTGCTTAAGTTGGGGCTGTTTACAAAAGAAGATATCAATCAGCTTGCAGGAAACCAGGAAACAGCGAAATCAATTTTGCGAAGCGCCTTGCATAATGGCTACATCGAACGAATACGGCATAACTACTATGCTGTGAAAAGCCTTGAAACCGGGCAGGCTATTGCGAACCGTTTTGCTATCGGTTCTGAGATTAATTCATCAGCATACATTTCACACCACACAGCCTTTGAATATTACGGTATGGCCAACCAGGTTTTTAGTACCGTATATATTTCATCTGTAACGAAATTCCAAGATTTTTTTCATGACGGTGTTGAATACAAGTATTTACCGTCCAAACAGAGTTTCGGCATCGTGAAGCCCGCATCACATATCAAAATTACAGATATGGAGCGTACAATCCTGGATAACATCAAGGACTTCACAAAAATCGGGGGCTTGGAAGAGCTACTGCGCTGTTTATCCATGGTAACGGTAGCCGATGAAGAAAAACTGCTGTCATACCTTGCTGAATACAAAAATCAGTTTCTTTACCAAAAGGTTGGATATATTCTTTCTCATTTTATAAACATCAAACTGAGCCAAGCTTTTTTCAGCTCATGTAAACAGATGATCGGAAAGAGCAAGCGCTATTTTTTCGACGGGATTCAATTTGAATCGCCTAAGTATTATTCTGAATGGCAATTGTTCGCTCCTGGCGAACTTATGAAGTTGCTTGATGAAGGCGGTGACGCGATTGTTTAGCTTAACCAAAGCAGAGTTGGCTGCTAAAGCTAATGAACTGAATTTTGTGCGGGATACCTTGGAGAAGGTACTTAGACTAGCTGATATTCTTGACTATCTGAACACCAATTTGCTCACGAAAGATACGTTAGCCTTAAAGGGTGGAACAGCTATAAATTTAACAGTGTTTAATCTGCTCCGTCTCTCCGTTGATCTTGATTTTGATTACTCTGTTGAGCAGTCAAGGGAAGAAATGCTTCGTCAAAGGGAGAGGATCTCTGAAGAAATCAGGATCTATATGGCTACGCAAAGGTACACCCTTAGCGCCAGAAGCAAAACACGTCACAGCTTAGATTCCTTTGTTTTTGTTTATCAGAATCTCGGCGGCATGAACGATAATATTAAAATTGAAATCAACTACTCTTTGCGAGCACATCTATTTGCGCCGGAAAAACGATCGATCGTTACCGATGCGATTTCTGGCGGGAGATATGCGCTCTCAGTTTTGCCGATTGAAATATTTGCTGGCAAGATAAATGCGCTCCTCAGCCGCGCAGCGGCCCGAGATCTATATGATACCTATAACATGATTCGTTACGGTTTGTTCATAAAAAGCGAATATGATTTGCTTCGTAAGTCAGTGGTTTTCTATACGGCGATTTCACAGGAAGAAATTCCGCAAGTATATGATATAAACCGAATTGATGCTATCACAGCCCACAAGATAAAGACCGATTTGCTGCCTGTGATACACAAAGGTGATTATGTAGAACTCGAAAATATGAAGAACACAGTCAAAGACTTTATGGAAAAGCTTTTATTGTTGACTGATGATGAAAAAACATTCTTAAAGGATTTTTCCGAAAAGCAATATAAACCAGAATTGCTCTTCGATGACAGTGATATTTTAGACCGAATCCGGCGACATCCGATGGCGCTTTGGAAAATGCAAGAGAGGAAATAATGAAAGCGAGAGTGAGTTTTGGCGACCCAAATTGGACTCGGGCATCTGAGTTAACACTTTGTTTACATTTAGGCGTGTCAAAAGGTCCATATCAATCGTTATTGCTAATAGGAGGACAATGCCATGGCTGACATAACCTCAACCAGTGTTCCGATAGACAATAGCATTGAACTGGACGAGCTCATTCTGGCGATCGCCAATCAAGATCAGAAAGCGCTTCATGTGCTTTACTGTCAATATCGTCGCAGTATTTTTGCTGTTGCCTATGCTGTAACACACGATCGTCAGCTTTCTGAAGATGTGCTTCAGGATACGATTATACGAGTATGGGAAAACGCTTCAAATTATTGTCAAGGCACTAGTGCAAAGGCTTGGATCCATGCTATTGCGCGTAACCAGTCTCTAGACATTATTCGGCAACGCAACCATTCTTTTTCACTCGAGGATTTGGAAGATCAACCAATACCAGAACAGCTCATAACCCGAATAGAGCCTGATGACCGAATGATGTTAGAAGCTGGTCTGAGCAGCCTAGATCATGATCAATCAATTATTTTCGTACTTAAAGCAATAGTCGGCTTAAGCCATTTGGAAATTTCAAAGATGCTCGATATTCCATATCGTCTAGTTCGTTATAGGTATCATCGGGCTATATCAAGACTAAAAGAATTTTTATCCTGACGAAGTTAGAATATGAATGGAGAGATCGATATGAAATCGCATATAAAAATAGCTGATAGCGATGTGTTGAATTGGGCGAAAGAGGCTAAACTTGACTTGCCAGATCAGTGGAAGAGTATACAGCAAAATCTGCCTCAACATCCAAAGCAAAACATTGCCGAGAAGGATATTGGATTAAAGTCTATCTATCCTAAAATGAGCCAAAAAAAACTTCTGATCGCTTGCACAGTTTTTGCTGTTTTAATCCTCATTGGTGGATTGTTGATCTCAGGCCGATTAGGTGAATGGCTCTGGTCTGCTAATGATCCTGGGAATCACTATACGCAAGCTACTGCAGATTCTGCTGCAACGACTGAATCAGGAAAGACCACAACTTCAACTTCAACGTACTCAAATGAAGAATTGGCGTTTTCCGACAAAGCAAATGCACAGTTTGCCTTGATGGAACAGTCTAATATTCCTGATCAATATCAGTATTACGCGGGATGTTATATTGAAGACTTGCAGATGTTAATCATCAATGTCACAAGCAACCCAGAAGAATTCAAGACGAAGTATGCTGATTTACTTGATTTTAGCATTATTGAGGTTAGGCAGGTCAAGTATTCGCTGAAAGAACTTGAATTAGCATATGCGCCTCTATATAAAGAATTTTCGAGTTCGGATAAACTCACTAAACTTGGCGTATATGGAATGGCAATATTTGAACAGGACAACGCTATCAAAATCGTTGTCCCAAAAGTGACAGACAAGATTCGGCAATCAGTGGCAGAAATTATACCAGATACAGGGATGGTTGTATTCGAAGTTAATGGCGAAACTTTTCCTTACTGATACATGATGCACACCCCTAGACCCCTTTGCACACCCCTGGGCCTAATGTTCAACGATATGCCGGCAGGGGGTGTGCATTGTATCATTTTGTAGTAATGTTGCCAAGATAAGTGGACAGATTTTTGATAGAATGATTATGTGTTCTATCAAAGGTCTGTCTATTTTTGTTTAGCTCAAAACGCCCTTATCCCAGGCCTTTTAGGAATCGACTGAATAAACACTAGGGAAACAGGGGGGATATTAACACGTTGGTTTCTAACAGTTCTAACAAAATCACACTATCAAAGTAGCTGTCTGGTCAGGCAAATCGTTTGGCAATAGCCAGGGGTGTGCATTTTATGGGGCAAACCGTTGAACAATAGGCAAATCGTTGTTCAGTCGAATTACCTTGGGATGATATATGCTGATGCTATCAAAATCAATCGATTGAACTTTGGCAGCGCCATTGTATTGCATATAAACGGCTAATCGATATACTGACACTAAATGGGTACGGGGAGAATAGCATATGACAGATAAAACTCAAAAACGAATCGCATTTGGATACAACAGAGGACCAGTTAACAAAATAGAAATCAATGAAGCTCAAGCCATGACAGTGAAGCTGATTTACGAATACTATGCTGAAGGATTGAGCATCAGGGCAATTTCGGAGAAGCTTGAATCGCATGGTATCCCATCGCCATATAATAATCCTAAATGGGGTGCTCAAGCGCTTGCCAATATATTAACCTACGAACGCTATGTCGGTGATGACGATTACCCTGCCATTATCAGTCGAGATTTATTTGATCGTGTTCAGGTAATCCGACTGTCACGCGCGAAATGAGATCAGTCCGTGAAATATACTTTCCGCATCTTTCAAGCCTGCAACAACGATATCTGCGTGTTGCCGCGTATTGTCGTGTGAGTACGAAGCACGACGAACAGCTAAGCAGTCTGGCAGCGCAAGAAGCTTACTACGAAAATTACATTAGAAACCATACAAACTGGGAGCTAGCAGGAATCTATGTTGACCAGGGCACCGGAAGAAACATACTGAAGCGTAATCAGTTTCAGCAGATGCTGACAGATTGCAGACAAGGAAAAATCGACCTGATCCTGACCAAATCGATCACTCGTTTTGGCAGAAATACGCTAGACGTCCTGAACTGTTTTCGTGAACTGAAACATCTTGGAGTGGATGTACACTTCGAAATAGAAAAGCACTATTTGTCGAATCCAAGATCAGAGTTGCTCATGACCGTTCTCACTGCAATTAGCCAGGAAGAAAGCAGGCAAAAGAGCCAGAATATCAGATGGGGAATTCAACGCAGCTTTGAAAATGAAGATACAAAATATAAGCATAGGAAATGCTTTGGCTATTGTCATGATCAAAACGGAAGCCTTGTTGTTAATGCTGCTCAGGCTGAGATTGTCCGACTGATCTATGATCTTCGGCTGGAAGGTTGGAGCCTTCGGCAAATTGCGAATGAATTGGCAATCAGAGGAATCCGATCACCACGAGGGTCACAACGATGGGGTCCTGAGACTTTGAATAAAATACTGAACAACGAGAAATACACAGGAAATGTATTGATTCAGAAGACGGTTGTGGAGGATTTTTTAAATGGAAAACAACGCAGAAACCGAGGACAAGAAAATCAATATCTGATTGCTGACAGTCATCCAGCGATTATTGAACGAGATATGTTTGATCGTGTTTGCATCAAGAAATAAATAATGCAATCAACAAATAAAACGTACTAGATGTAGCCTGGAATAATCTGATTGATGGCAGCGGTACGAGTGTTGTACAATAAATCTAGATACTTGAGCAAGACGGCAAAAATCGGAAATAATGAAGGTTGAAGTTCAATTTTTTTATATGGTGATGGAAATGAGTATTGAAAAAGTAAAACATGGATTTGTTGAAACAGTCGAAAACGGCATTGTTGAAAAATTATTATGTGAATATGGCGAGGACAACAATAGCTCCTGTACGATTTACTTCTGCGATCAGACACAAAAACACTTGAATATAAAATGTTCAGTATATAATAGCCAATATGGTATTCCGGTTACGAACGATGGCAGTATGCTTTTTGTTGGCAGCTGGGAAGATGGATTATTTGCTTATGACATTACCTCTGGCAGGGTTCTCTGGCGATTTAGGCCCGGGAAAATCAGGAACATATTTGTGCATCAAGATTATTTGATTGCTGCAAGAGCGTATACGTCGGTTATAAAAGTTGATATCAATAGTGGTAAATTATTGGCAGAAATTAAGAGTGGAACCTTAGAACACATTTTCAATTTGGGATTTCAATATTTGTTCGCGGATACCATGTCGGGAAAGCACTGTATCATTGATGTTGATAAAATGCTTATTGTAAAGAAATATGATTCTAAGATCGTTAATCCTTTAAGTTGCCTATCATTGATGATTTATGATGCGGTTCTACAGAATAATGAAATAGTAATTTCAGGTTTTGAAGAATATCCACAAAAAACTTTCAATTCGAAAATATTCGCAAAGGGAGATTATTTTTCAAGGGTGATTGATTCTGAATTTATAGATAAAAAGTAACCAACGAGAACCATGCACACCCCTAGACCCCTTTGCACACCCCCGGCCCGGTAATCGTTGAACAGTGGGGAGGGGGGTGTGCATTTCTATCATTTTATGGTAGTTTTGCCAGAAACAGTTTACAGTGGACTTCCTGAGCAAGAAGATCAAAGACAATGAGGACGAAGTTCCGCAGTATTATGATCACTGGTCAGGGGTGACTCCGTCACATCAGAA
>JAWSUP010000218.1:0-7336 GCA_033549405.1 Bacillota bacterium
ACCGGTTTTCAGTTTATCATGTCTTTCGATGATCCGCCATCCGGATTGCCACCTGGCATGCTTTACCCAGCGACCAGAATGCCGTCAAAAAAATCATAGGCAGTGTAGCCCATCACCTGGAAATAACCCTGTACTTTCTTGTCGATGCTCTTAAGCCATCCTGACTTGCCGTCCGCCGCCTGCAGCTTGAACCAGTACGGGCCATAGATGCGGATGACCTGGAGCGTTTCCCCGGCCTGGGGCAAGAATGAGATGATATCGTCCGTGTGGTTGCGATCCATCACGGAAGTGCCGCTGGCATAATCCCAGAGGACAGAATAATCCGGTTCAAAGTAGCGGCTGTCGATATTCTTGAGCAGTACTACATACTCTTTGAGTTCAAGGGTCTGGACCGGGTAGATCGGCTGGGCTGAATAATATTTTTCTTTGAATTTCCGGTTTGTACCGCTCGCAGTGTAGCGCGCCGTATACCAGATATCGGTCAGGTGTTCGGACCGGGCCTGCCCCATCACCAGACCGGCGCCGTCGAAATGGTCTGCCGCGTCAAACCCGCTGCGCCAGCCGCCGTGAAATTTCATGTCCATCAACTTGCCCATGTAGAAAAGCTGGCTGCCGTCCCACCAGTAGAAATAGCTGTAGGCACGTTCACTGTCTGCCAATTCAGCATAGGGCTCGGTGAAGACTATTTCAAGGTAGTTGTCACTGTTGTCGACATCGGTGATTGCGAAACACTGAGCCGGACCGTTCAGGTTGACTGGATAAGCCGTGCCGTTGATCTGCAATTGAGACGATGGTGAGCCGGCGGAAAAGGCGATGCGGTCAGCTGTGCTGTCCCCGTTAAGGTCAACCAGTGCCTTGTGCTGATAAATATCGAACAGGATGCCACCACTGCCGGCCTGGTCAGGTGTTTCTGCAAACGGGTCAGGCGTCGGCGTTGGCGCCGGCGTATTGGTCGGTGTCGGTGCAGGGGTTGGCGTTGGCTCCGGCGACGGGGTCGCTGTCGGCAGCGGCGTCGCTGTGGCTGATGGAACAGGTGTTGTTGTCGGTGGATTCGTCTCGGTCACTGCAGTCGTTGCAGCAGGTGTTGCCGTCGCTGCCGGTCCGGTTGTCGTACCATCCGAAAACAGGTTACAGGCGGCGAAGATGCGCAGCACGGTCAGAAACATAAGAAAAAAAGCGATCTTCTTCATTTGGCACCCCCAGTAGTGATTTTTCAGGCAGCAGTTGTACTTTTGTCCTGACGGCGGGTTGCTTCGACTGACAGGTCGGATGTCAATTTATATTATACGCTCCCATACCGGTATTTTGTAGTCCGCATCCTCGGCAGTTCACACATTCAAGTGTTTATGACAGGCTGATTTCCTGATCGTTGCAATATGAGTGCAAATACCGTATAATAGGGCTCGCATCATACATCAGGTGGAAGGAGACCACATGCGGAAGCAGCGTTCTGAAACGGCCGGGGCACCAGTCAGGCCAATCAGAAAAAGCAAGGTCACGACTTATCGATATCGCCGCATTTTACTGGCCTCAGTCTTGGCAGTTCTGCTGTTGGGAACGGGCTTGTTTGGTTTCCTCCTCGGGCAGGGCAATACGACTACAGCTTCTGAATCCATCGCAGCCACTGCTGTTGCCGGTATGGCAGAAGTTTTATTTGAACAAGAGAATCGCTGTGCAGCCGTAGAGCAGATCAATCTGCAACAGGAACTGGCTAATGCTCAGAAGGCGGCAGACGAACTGGCAAATTCCCTGGCACAGCAGCAGGAAGAACTGCAGCGTCAACAAGAAGAGATGGAAAGCCTTGAGGAGAACATTCTCAACGCCCTGATGGTCAATCTTTCTGAAAAAACCGTATCCCGCACCAGCCCGACCGTCACGTCATATGCTCAGAAAGCCAAAGATCTGCTCTCATTGTCACGTAAAGTCAGATCATTTGAAAAGACTCCTGAAGCAGCTGAGGTCGACTTGACAGACTATAAGGCTGCCATCAAAAAGCAGCTGGCCAATATCCCGACTCTCAAACCAATACCAGGAAGTCTGAGCGGGTACGGCTATCGCTACCATCCTATTTATGGTTATCGCCATTTCCATCCGGCTGTCGATATGGGTGCGAAAACCGGAACATCGATCAAAGCGGCTGGCGCCGGAACAGTAACGGGGGCCGGGTATAACAGGAGCGCAGGGCGCTATGTCAAGATAAACCACGGCAATGGCTTCGAGACGGTATACTACCACTGCAGCAAGCTCAACGTTCAGGTTGGCGACCGGGTCAGCAAAGGTGAAGTGATTGCGACCGTTGGTAATACAGGGACATCGACCACGCCCCATCTGCACTTCGGTATTACTTTTTATGGCAGCCCCGTCAATCCCAATCAGATCATCATGGAGTGACGCTCCTTTCATGATCCGGGGCTGGAATGATTCGAAAACGGAGGCCAGAACATGGCTGATAAACAGAAATATTACGCGCCGCCACCGCGGCGTCGTTCAAGCGATGTAGTCCGCAAGGAACTATATCGACATCTGAAAGGAAAACCGACACACAGCAGCACATTGCTTTCCATTCCCAAAGTGATCGGCATTGCTGTCAGCCGTGCGGTCACTTTGTTTATCCTGATTTTGGTGATCATGGCTTTTCTGCTGGGCGGACTTGGCGGCGGCATGCTGATCGGCTATATCACCACGGCGAGTCCCGTAACAACAGAACACATCAAGAACTCGAATGAAATGACGCGGATAAAGGATGCAAATGGTGAGGATGTCGCAATTTTGACAGGCAGCCAGAACATCAACCGCGAATACATCTCATTCAGCACGGTGAAATCGACATATATCGATGAAGCGTTCAAGGCCATCGAAGACGAGCGGTTTGACTCCCATATCGGTATCGATCCGCGCCGCATCTTCAGCGCAATCCTCAGTGCCGTTGTCAACGGCGGCAACGCGACGCACGGAGGCTCAACAATCAGCCAGCAGGCCGTCAAGCTGATCTCCGGGGCAGATCAGGTATCCGCCCAACGCAAGGTGCAGGAGTGGTACAACGCCATTCAGCTTGAGCAGCAAAAAAGCAAAGACGAGATCATGGAGCTGTACCTCAATCTGGTTCCCATGGGCAACAGCTATGTGGGGATCCAGTCTGCTGCCAAGGCTTATTTTGACAAAGAAGCCAAAGACCTGACTCTGGTCGAATGCGCCTTTCTGGCCGGCATTCCCAACGGACCGTCCATCTATAATCCCCTGACGGAGACCGGCCGTCGCAACGCTCTGCGCCGCATGCGCATCATTCTCGGTAAGATGCACGAGCTTGAAATGATCAGTGATAACGAGCACAAACTGGCTTTGAATACAGAAGTCGTCTTCCGCAAGACCCCCATGGCCGTGTCGGCCACCCAGGTCAACTCATATTTTGTCGATTATGTCATTGCCAAAGTCACGGACGATCTGGTGGAAAAGCGTGGCTACAACGAATCAATGGCCTCCGTCGCCGTTTACAACTATGGATTGACGATCGAGACCACGCTTGACCCCGCCGTGCAGGCACAGGCAGAGGCGACATTTTCCGATCAGTCCTTGTTTATAGCAGATCCGGATTCACTCATCGACCTGCCAGAAAAGCCAAATGGCAGTGTCGTCATCATCGACAACCTTGAGAATCCGGGGCAGATCAAGGCCATGGTCGGCGGATATGGTGAAAAAACAGGCAACCTGGTTCTGAACCGGGCTGTCGACGCCCATCGACAGCCCGGTTCGAGCATAAAACCGCTGGCCGTCTATGGGCCGGCGCTCGACACCGGCAAGATAACAGCCGCCTCTGTTTTCACGGACCAAGAATATTTCTTCGATGACGACAACCCTACGACCCCCTATCCCAAGAACAGCTACACAGTCTTTAAAGGCAATATGCCAGTACGCGACGCGCTTAAATATTCCAGCAATACGATCGCCGCTTATATCTGGAAATATGTCCTTTTCGGCGAAACATCACTGCTATACCTCAGGCAGGTTGGAATCGATCGCAGCGAAGAAAACTATGTCAGCATCGCCCTGGGCGCGTTCAACAAGGGTATGTCCACTCTGGAAATGTCGGGCGCTTATGCCACTTTCGCCAATGGAGGCCTGTACACGGAACCTTATGCCTACACCCGCGTCCTCGATATTGACGGTAAGGTCTTGCTGGAAAACAAACCCTTCTATGAAGAGGTGTACAAACCGGAAACTGCATTTGTCATGTCCGATATTCTCAAGGGTGTCTTTACGAGCGGCGGAACGGCCTCAGGTTATGGTCTGGAAAACATGCCGGCTGCCGGCAAGACCGGTACGACCGACAACAACCGTGACAAGTGGTTCTGCGGGTATACCCGTTACTACACGGCTGCAGTCTGGTATGGCTATGATAACCTCCTGGGCCTGACAACGATCCCTAAAGATGACCAGCGTAATGCCATCAAAATCTGGCAGGATGTCATGAACCGGATCCACCAGGACAAGGAAATACTCGATTTTGAAAAGCCTGATGGGGTGCTGACCATAACAGTCTGCCCTGTTTCAGGGCAGAAGGTGTCACCGGATTGTCCTGAGTCAGTCCGTGAGTACTTTATTCCGGGTGCGTTCATGAATCCGCGAGATCTGTGCACAATTCATGAACCCCTGCCGACGCCGACCCCAATGCCAACCCCACTGCCGACACCGGTCCCGACCACAGTCACGACCACGCAGCCTCCCCAAGGTTGACGGCAGACCAGCCTCAGAACTGATGGTTGCATCTGATGGACGCACCTGACATTATCACAAAAAAGACCGGTTCAACCGGTCTTTTGTTTTTGAAGCCACAGTGCATGTTTATTCTTACTGATCAGCCCTGTCGATTATCCTGTCGGGCCAGAAACAGCGTGCCGATATCCTGCCCGTCCAGGACGGCGTCGATGACGCGGGCGCGCGATCCGTTGGCGATGACGGCTGGAATTCCGGCCTCACAGGCTATGCGGGCCGCAAGCAGCTTGGTGCGCATGCCGCCGGTTCCGCGCTGGCTGCCTTCACCGCCGGCGGCATTCTCGAGCGTCTCATCGATCTGGTGAACGGTATTGATCAGTGCCGCATCGGCATGGTCATGGGGATCTTTATCATGCAGACCGTCGATGTCAGACAGGATGATCAGAAGGTCAGCCCCGACAAGTCTGGCGACGATCGCTGAGAGCGCGTCATTGTCACCAAATGTACCGTTATGGAGAATCTCCCGGGTCGATACCGTGTCGTTTTCATTGACGATCGGCAGTATCTCCTGCTCAAGCAGGGCCTGAAACGTGTTACAGATATTCTGTCGCGTTATGGGGTCGTCGATATCGTCTCTTGTCAACAGGATCTGCGCAATGACATAGTTGTAGTCAGACAGCAGGCGGCTGTACATACTCATCAGTTCACACTGGCCAACGGCTGCGACCGCCTGTTTTTCCCGCATGATCTGCGGCTTCTGCGGCAGGCGCAGGCGGCCAACGCCGACGCCAATCGCACCTGATGAGACCAGCACGACTTCACGGCCCTGATTCATCTGGTTGGCAATCGAACGGCAAAGATGTTCGAGATTGGTCAGGTTGAACCGGCCATTCTCATAGGTTATAGTCGAAGTGCCGACTTTGATGACGACTCTTTTAGCAGTTTTCAGTGCCTGCCGGATGTCCGGCACGCTGTCGGATTGCATCTGCTCCATTCGCCTCAATTCCTCCCTGAGTCATGATCGTTGTTGCCATCATAAGCCCGGAAGGGCAAAAAATCAAGGTCAAATCAGCCGGCCTTTTTCGTTGACAGGACAAGGGTGCGCCGCTATAATGGTCGCATGTGTTTAGCAATAGTAAACATGGTGTTTAGTTGGATAAGCTGCGACTGCTTATCGCGACGCCAATGATCAGGCCACAGATATATTGTAACAGGGTTTGTTTGAGGGGGGCCAGTTGAAAATCGGCGAAAAAATCAAATTCCTTCGTCTTGCCAATCACATGACCCAGGAGGAGCTGGCTGACCGCTGCGAGCTGTCCAAGGGGTTTATTTCACAACTGGAACGTAACATAACCTCGCCGTCGATCGCCACCCTTATGGTTATCCTATCATCACTCGGAACAGACTTGATGCGCTTCTTCCAGGAACACGCCGATGAAAAGGTAGTCTTCAGCGAAGACGACTATGCAACAAAGCGCGACAGTGAGTCCGGCAGCAATATCTGCTGGCTGATCCCCAACGCGCAGAAGAATGCGATGGAACCCATCCTTCTGACCCTGGATCCAGGCGGTTCCTCATATCCGGACAATCCACATGAGGGAGAAGAATTTGGTTTTGTCCTGGACGGCGTTATCAACATCCATCTCGGTCAGCGTATCATCAAGGCCAGAAAAGGTGACAGCTTCATCATTCAACCAAGAGAACCGCACCACATCGTCAATAACAGCAAGCGTAAGGCGCGTGTCCTCTGGGTATCGGCGCCACCCAGTTTCTGATCGGAGGTTTCAGGTATGCATCCCTGGTCCAGATACACCCGAAGACAGCCGGAAGGCCATCCTCATGATCTGCAACAACATCTTTCAGATGCGACCGGATCAGCACATATCATCGAAGTGGTCAAGATCAATAAATCCTTTGGCAGTGCCCATGTGCTCAAGGATATAACCTTCTATATCCGCAATAACGAGTTTATCACGCTGCTGGGCCCAAGCGGATGCGGCAAATCAACCACCCTGCGCATCCTGGCAGGCTTTGAGCAGCCCGATTCAGGCGATGTTTTCTTCGAAGGGCGCAGCATCCTGCAGACACCACCTTACCAGCGCCAGGTCAACACCGTCTTTCAGCGTTATGCCCTGTTTCCCCATCTCAATGTCTATGATAATATCGCATTCGGATTGGCCATCAAGAAGATCCCTAAGGGTGAGATCAAGTCACGCATCGGCCAGGCTTTAAAAACCGTGGACCTGGAGGGCTACGCCGACCGCTGGGTCGACCAGCTCTCCGGCGGCCAGATGCAGCGCGTCGCCATCGCCCGGGCGATCGTCAACAAGCCCCAGGTACTGCTGCTTGATGAGCCGCTGGGCGCCCTCGACCTCAAGATGCGCAAAGAGATGCAGATCGAACTTAAGGAGATGCAGCGCAGCCTGGGCATCACGTTTGTTTATGTGACACACGATCAGGAAGAAGCCCTGACCATGTCCGATACGATCATTGTCATGAAAGAAGGTCTGATCCAGCAGATCGGGACGCCCACAGACATCTACAATGAGCCCCGCAACGCTTTTGTGGCTGATTTTATCGGTGAGAGCAACATCATACCCGGGGAGATGGAGCGCGATTATGCGGT
>JAWSUP010000219.1:0-7306 GCA_033549405.1 Bacillota bacterium
CGGCTTATCTCCTCATGGGCCAGTCCATTCGCAAAAACATGCCGGCAGCCCTCTACATGGTCCTTCTATATGGCAGCTGTACGGTTTTTCTGTTTCTGGCCGCACTGGTTTCCGGTCAGTCCCTGATCCCGACTGATATCCGGATAATCGGCATCTGTGCCCTGCTCACGCTGTCGGCCACTTTCCTGGTCCATTCCGTCTATAACTGGTCCGTATCTCATGTCGGCGCCCTGTTCATCACGATCATAACCCTGACTGAACCGGTCGGTGCGACACTGGTCGGCTGGTTTCTGTTTCGTGAGATCCCGACGCCGGTTTCCCTGCTGGGCGGTCTTCTGATCATGGGTGGCATCCTCTGGTTTCTCAGTCGGCAGTACGGCCCTGCAGGGTCGGTAAAGAAACCATCGGCCGAATGACTGCCTCAGCTGTTGGGCAGGTATGCCCCCATATCGAGCAGGCAGTCCTGCAGAGTCCGGATATCGATCGCCCGGACATCACCGTCAGCGCCGGTCAGGGCGGCCGCGATACCGGCTGCCTGGCCCGTGATGTAGCAGCCAGGCATGACGCGGATCGAGCTCTGCATGTAGCGGTCGGTGCTGATACAGCGGCCGGCTGTCAGGACATTGTCGAGCTTTTGCGGAACGAGGCAGCCGTAAGGGATGCCGTAGCTTTCACCTTTCTTGTAGCGCAATTCCGTATGTTCTTTATGAAACGTGTTGAAGCTTTCGATGTCCGGTTTGGCGGCATGGATATCGACCGGATAACTGTAGCGACCAATCTCATCGGCGAAGGTGGCGCGTGCATGGAAGTGTTCCAGTGTCAGGATGGCGTCCCCGACGATGCGGCGCGTTTCCCGGATGCCCATCATGGCGGCTGTTGTGACCAGTTCCATGTCCTCATAACCATCCAGATACTGCTTGTAATACCGCTCGTATTCGGTCAGCAGCTTGCGGCTGTAGACCAGTGACTCGGTCAGAGACTGCTCGTCGGTCCCGTCGACGCCAAATGCGTGGCTGATATTGCCGCCGCCCAGGCTGCGCCCGACACGCCACATGCCCGGCAGGTGCAGATCGGGGGTCGTGAAGACACCGTCGGCAAAAGCGTCCTCAAAAGCGCGGCTGTCCGGTTTTTTAACCCGCTTCCAGTCAATACCTGCCCAGAGGCTACATAAGGTGGCTGCCATCATATTGCCGTCGGCATCGCCCTTCTCACAAGGCGCACCGGCCAGATGGCAGAGCAGGGCATCTCCGGTCGCATCGATAAAGACGCGGGCCGTCACAGAAAACAGGTCGGTTTTGCCGGCAAAAACGGCGTGCGTCACCTGGCCGCCGTTCTGTTGAACGGCGATCAGGCGGCTGACAAAGCGATAGTCGATTCCGGCCTCCAGAACCAGCGCGTCATACACCCGCTTCAACTTCTCGACCTGGATGGAATACGGGTTATTGATGGCTGGATCACTCAGGCTGGTGAGGCGGTCGAACAGCTCCTTGCCGAATCCGCCGGCCAGGAAATGTTCACCATCCGTAAACTGCATGAATGCCGGTACAAGGCCGGCTGTCCCCAGGCCGCCAAAACAACTTTCGGCCTCCAGTAGGACGACCCTTGCACCTTGTCTGGCCGCTGCCACCGCAGCGGCGACACCGGCGGGACCGCCTCCCACTACGGCGATATCGACTTCATATGTGACTGGTAAAGTACAGGAAAACTGAATGGTCTCGCTGGTCATGGGATGCACCTCCATGGATCTGCTGCTTATGGCAGTTTCTATTACAATCATTCGGATGCGGCAATTCATCTGATGATTTGATTCTATCATTGATCAATGCATCTGCCAAAGAACAATCTAACATCGAGATCATATTGGCGCTATATACTCACCTTTCCACCTCGTATGCAGGCAGGTTTTTCTGACGCTATTGTCTGTCCGCGCAGGCGTCCAGCCTCTTTCTTGACATTGACATTGCTGTCCTTTATTGTTGGGGCAATAAGTTGCCCACTGTTATTAAAGCGACGATCGGCAGTAACGCCGGCAAATGCAGTGGTAAAAACAACAGTTCTGCCAACAGATATAGTACGGCAGAAACTATCCGCAGGAGGGTTATACCATGATTATTGATGCCCATGTACACCTGGGGCACGACACCGTTTTCGACGAAGATTCAACTGAAGAAGAATTGCTGCAATGGCATGACCGTTGCGCTGTTTTCGGTGCGATTATCCAGCCGTTTATCCCGCGCCCCTATATCGAGGACACCCGGGCGATTCATGATCGGATCGCCGCCTTTTGCCACAGCAAACCAGGTCATTATTTCGGCATGGCATCGATCAGCCCACATCTGCGCCCGGCAGAATATGATGAAGAAGCCAGGCGTTGTATTATGGAGCTGGACTTTATTGCCCTGAAAATGACCCCGATCGCCCATGCCGTCCGGCCTTCTTCTGCCGATGGCCTGCATGTATTCGAAGTTGCGGCAGCCCTTGGGGTTCCGGTTATGGTGCATACCGGCGCCGGCATCCCCTTTGCCGATCCGGCCGGTCTTGAAAGTGTCGCAGCTGACTTTACCCAGGTACCCATCATTTTAGCTCACGCCGGCGGAGACCTCTTTTTTACCCAGGCGCTTTCTCTGGCTCGCCGCTTTAGTCACGTTTACCTTGAGCCCAGCTGGCTCAGCATCCTCAATGTGCAAAGGGCCCTGAAAACCATAGGCGCCGGCAAGATCATGTTCTCGTCCGATCATGCGATCAATATTCCGGTCGAGCTCGCAAAATACACAACACTGCTGGCTCCGGGTCCGGAACTGGACCTTGTCCTCGCGGGAACGGCCATCGATGTATTTGGTCTCCGGTCCAGGCTGGCACTGTCTTAGGGGCTGGTAATATTCAATAATCGGCCGATAACAACCTGCTGCCAAAAGACTTAGCATTTGAGAAATAGTTCAGGGACAGAATGGAGGCATTGCGATACGTGAAATAGGAATCGGTCTGGTGGGATACGGCGCCATGGGAAAAGTTCATTCCTATGCCTATAGAAACATGCCGCTTTATTATCAGGATCTGCCCTTTAGGGTCAAGCTGGCCGGCATCTGCAGCCGCCGCTTTGAACAGGCACAGAAAGCGCAGGCAGATCTTGACTATGTGTTTGCCACTGATGATTATGATGCCTTGCTGGCTTTACCTGGTGTTGATGTAATCGACATCTGCACGCCCAATAATTTGCACCACGATATGATCATCAAGGCAGCGGCTGCCGGCAAACATATCTACTGCGACAAGCCCCTGGCCATCAACAGTCAGGAAGCCCATGCACTGGTCCGCGCCGTCCAGGACCGGTCGCTGATCAACCAGGTCGCCTTCAATCTCCGGTTTCTGCCAGCTGTCATCCGGGCCAGGCAGCTGATCGATGAAGGTCGCATCGGCCGCATCCTGTCCTTCCGGGCTGTCTATCTGCATTCAGGATCTGTCGACCCGGATAAGCCGATCGGCTGGAAATTGGATCAGGTGGCTAGCGGCGGCGGTGTCCTGGTCGATATGGGCTCGCATGTCCTGGATCTCATCCGCTACCTGGCTGGTGACTATCGCAGGTTGGCTGCCCGCTCCCGGATCCTTTATGCGCAGCGACCTGACGGATCCGGTCAGAAAATTGCCATCACCAACGAAGACAGCATCTGCCTGATCGCTGAAATGGCTGATGGCAGCGTGGGAACGCTTGAAGCTAGTAAAATTGCGACCGGCGCACAGGATGAGATGCGTTTTGAGATCCATGGCGACCGCGGCGCGCTGCGTTTCAACCTGATGGATCCCAACTGGCTTTATTTCTATGACAACACCCTGCCAGAACAGCCTTTTGGCGGTGAACGCGGCTATACCCAGATCGAGAGTGTCCAGCGCTATGCCAGTCCGGGCGGCTTATTTCCGGCGGCGAAGACCAGCCTGGGCTGGATCCGCTGTCATGTGCACAGCCTTTACTGTTTTCTTGACTGCGTAGCTACCGGTCGCCCGGCAGAACCATCCTTTGCCGACGGCGCCGTGATTCAGGAAGTCATGGAAAAGGCATACCTGGCGGACCGGACGATGTCCTGGGTTGATTGCTAGATTCGGCAAATCTCGGAATAAATCACCTGAAAATCTCGGAATAAAATTGCTGAAAACCTCGGAATATGATTTGCGTATCGGTCATTGTCGGTATTATTCTGCTCGGTTCATCTGGCGATATCGCCGTGGCGACAGGCCGATTTTGCGGCTGAAAACCGTGGAAAAATAATTGGCATCATTAAAGCCGATCATCGCAGCCAGATGGCTGATCGGCCATTCTGTTTCGACCAGCAGCCGGCGCGCTTTCTCCATGCGAACCGCCTGCAGGTATTGCCAGACGGTCTGGCGGCGATGCGTCTGGAAAAGATGCTGCAGGTGTGATTTGCTGCAATTGCAATAACGGGCAATCTCCTCCAGGGTCAGGTTGTTGGCATACATCTCGTTGATATAGTCGAGCGCCCTGGCGATCAGACGCAACGGTTGCCCTTGGTCAGAGGTTAGAGTGTTGTCCTGTGTCAGGGTTTCGTCGACGATCGCGCGAAGCAGCCACGCCAGAAGCGACAACTGCATCCCCACCTGCTGCGGCTTTCCTTCCCGCGGCCGCATTGCCTGGTCGTAGATCGACTGCAGGCTGTCCGCGTCCAGGTTGTACTTCCTGGCGGTTGCGGGCAAACGCCAGGCCACCAGATCAGGTTCTGCGCGATAGCCGGTTGCGCTGATAAACCCGGTCAACCCCGTTCGTGTCCAGAGTGGTTGCACGTATTCGCCAACTCCGCAATGACAAGTGCCGAAAAAAGCCTGGTTATGCCGGCTGCAACGTTGCAGCACCCGTTCCTTTAAAATGATGCAGTGCGCCCAAAGCGTCTGGTTGCTTTTAACATGCATGCAGTAAGGGTTCGTGTGGTTCAGGTATGGCTGAAGCACACGGTCAAGTGTGTCGTGGGTGGCGAACATGCCGGATCTATCGAAGACAACGATATCGAGCTTTTGTTCCGACTTCAGGAAACCCAAGTATTCTGCCAGCATATTCAGTTTATCTTGTTCGCTCATGGCCGTCGTACCCGTCCTCGTTCAGGATCACAGGATCCCCAATAAATTGTGCATTATTTTCAAGGTAATCAACCATCCAGCACAGTATGATGAGTATAGCACATCGGCCTTAGCGAAGGCAGCTGTATGTGGTTTGTTGTACAATCACTACATGGATTTATGCCTCAACCTGGTGTGCCTGTCAGCTCCGCCAGCACAAGAAGAAGAAATATAGACCGTAAAAGGGGGATCATATAACCATGAAAAGTGCATTACAAACCATCGAACACAACGTCGATATCTGTGTAGTCGGCGGCGGCCTGGCCGGCCTTTGTGCCGCCGTCTCCGCTGCCCGTCACGGCGTCCGCGTCCTGATCATGCAGGACCGTCCCATGTTTGGCGGCAACGCCTCATCGGAAGTCCGCATGTGGGTCAGCGGCGCCCATGGCGAGAACAACCGCGAGACCGGCCTGGTCGAAGAGATCATGCTGGAGAGCTTCTACCGCAACCCGTACAGCAACTATTCACTCTGGGACAGCATCCTCTTTGAGAAGGTCCGCTTCCAGGAAGGCCTGGATTACCTGCTCAACTGCTCCTGCCTTGACGCTGAGATGGCTGAAGACCGGATCAACAGCATCAGGGGCTGGCAGCTGACCACCCAGACGTACCACCAGGTAAGGGCAAAGATCTTTATCGACTGCTCCGGCGACAGTATTCTGGCGCCCCTGACCGGTGCTGAGTACCGCGTCGGACGCGAGAGCAACCGCGAATTCGGCGAAGATATCGCGCCAGATCAAGCCGACCGGCGCACCATGGGCATGAGCTGCCTCATCCAGGCCAGAGAGCACGCGGAAAAATGCACCTACACACCACCTTTCTGGGCTGAAAAATTCTCAAAAGAAAAACTGCCGCATCGGCTGCCGCATCCCAAAGAGCGAAACGAAAACTATTGGTATCTGGAATTGGGTGGTGAGCACGATTCAATCGCCGACACGGAAAAATTACGCGACGAACTGCAGAATGTCGCCTACGGCATCTGGGATTATGTCAAGAACAGCGGCGATTATGGCCCGGAAGTTGATCGCCTCGACGTCGACTGGATCGGCATCCTTCCCGGCAAACGCGAATCGCGCCGCTACGTCGGCGACGTCATCATGAACCAGAACGATGTCCGCTCAGAAGGGCGCTTTGACGATCTGGTCGCGTATGGCGGCTGGACGATGGACGACCACCATCCGGGCGGCCTGCGCAGCCCGGAAAAGCCGACGATCTTCCACCCGGCGCCATCACCCTTTGGCATCCCCTACCGCAGCCTCTATTCCGTGAATGTCGCGAACCTTATGTTTGCCGGACGCAATATCAGCGTCACCCACTCGGCGCTCAGCGCCACACGCGTCATGGCGACCTGTGCGACGATCGGCCAGGCCAGCGGGACGGCTGCGGCCTTGGCTGTGCAGCACGACACAACACCGCGCGGCGTCTATGAAAAGCACCTCCAGACTCTTCAGACACAGCTGATGGAGGATGACTGCTACCTGCCATTCCACCAAAGACCCATCCCGACGCTGACGCTGACGGCAGATCTTGTCGCTGACGGCCAGAACGCGGAGAACCTGCGCAACGGCTTTGACAGGCCGATCGGAACCTCGGACAACGGCTGGACCGGCCATCCCGGCGACCCGGTGACCTATTGGCTCGCCAATCCCGCGATCGTGAAGAAAGCCCGTTTCATCTTTGACAGCGATCTCAATCGCCTGACCCTGCCGGAAGATCCGCGCCATAACCGGCCACAGCGATCCAACCATTTCCTCGATGACAAGCCGATGCACGTGCCTGCAACCCTGATCCGTAATTTCCGCATCGATGTCAGTACAGAAGAAGGCAAATGGCAGACATTTCAAACCGTCACCGGCAATCACCAGCGGCTGGTCAGCATCGATCTGAGCCCGGCCGGACACGTAACGGCCGTGCGCTTTATCCCGCAGGCAACTTGGGGCAGCCCGGCCTGCCATGTCTTTTCCTTTGACATCACCGATTGACCAGCTGACACAATAGCTTGACTTTTGTAATAAAGGATTGTTTACGGCTGCGCCATGCAGAATTGACCTGAACCATTTGGCAGGCAACATCTTTTCCGCTAAAATGAAATCGTGCAAATCGATTGCTCAGGCACAGGCAAAGTCCAGGGAATCGCTTGCATGACAATCGATTGGTGGAAAGGAAAGTATCACGCGCTGCGTGATAC
>JAWSUP010000220.1:0-7259 GCA_033549405.1 Bacillota bacterium
CTACGCGCGTTATTCCTTTGCTGCCGGATGAATCGACAGGTTTCACGTAGACCGGATAGTCCAGGTTTTCCAGCTTGTCTACATCTGCCTCGGATTTCAGGCTGTGGAAGGCTGGATAAGTGAACCCGTTATCGCGCAGAAAGGCCCTGAACAGATCCTTTTCCGCTAGATTCTGTACTGCCCGGTATGAAGCGCCGGGTAGCCTGAGCGCGTCACAGACATACGCGGCTGCCGGGGCAGACGGATCGGATGCATAAGCCACAATGCCGTCTATCTCCATTTCCCTGGCCAGACATAGAACTTCTTCTTTGTTTGTTGTGCTTACATTAAAGGACTGATCCGCATACTGATGGCCTGGATTATCCGGCAGATAATCGCAGGTGAGCACGTGATAGCCCGCAGCTTTGGCATATTGGATCGCCGGTATTTGCGCAAAGGCGCCACCCAGCATCAGGATCTTCTTTTTCAGCTTAACAAAAACCCTCCTCAATTATACTGAGGATATCTTGATATTGCTTTTCAATCAGTTTTTTAAAGGCTTCGCCGGACAGATTCTCTTCATGCATTTTGGCTATGCCATCCTCATAGAGACGATCATAAATCAGATCAGCTAATTCACGGTGTTCACGTCGCATGGCTTTGAAGCGGAGTTCAATTTCATATGAGAAATCAAGATCATAGCTGATCGGATTTATCTCGCCTGTGATGAAATCATGTGTCATTTGCATCATATAATCAATGTTTTTGGTTGATGGCATCCGGTATCACTCCATTATTTCGCAGCAACATCTTTCTCTGCTGGCAGACTGCTGCGACTCAGGTTAACGGTAGGAATTACGCATGATCTGGTCGTTCTCTTTGCTATTCTACCGCGTTCTGTATTGTTCTGCTAAGATCGCCCGTTCTTCCCGCAGCGTATGTCCCCGTAGCCTGACTTTACGTGTTACTGCTTCGGCTGCAGTGACAAGTGTAGTTAGTTCGTCTATTTCTACATCATTCAGAGTATCTCCCAGCTCTTCCAGCGTCTGTGACAATGGCACATAACTATTGGTCCTGTTTGGCATCTGCATGTCGCTGTCTTCGAGTTCATGTGAATGGATCATCATGTTTTCCTCCTGTTGTGATTTTTGATTTTGTCTTGGATCTTCTTCCATGCTCAAATAATTGTTGTCGATTCTTAGCCTGTCCAGGGAAACGATTGATTTTGCTAGCAATAACCTCTTCTTTCAAGTTAAATTATTGATATATTGTGAATATTCTACTATATCGCGTAGCAGGATGCAACCCTTTTACGTAATATTTTTCGGCCCAGATCATGAAGATCAATTTTTTGTTTCGCGTATCTGGTTCATGTGTTCAGCGTCAGTATGTCCGCGCAGGCAAAAGCTGCTGTCATCGGCGGTGACAGCATGAATAAGACGCAGCAACAGCAACTGACCTGATCATCCCATTCCCTGTCTATGCCTGGTTGCTCGACTTCAAGATAGCGCAGCACCTGCTGCTTGATTGATTCCGGCACAACAATGACGCATCATTGCGCATATAAACCGACAGGACTCACCCGCACGGCGCGCTTTTGCTGCCGCGAGCGTCATCAGGTTGTCATCAGTATTTGCGCCAGACCATCTTGTTGATGATGCCGGTATAGCTCTGGATCAGTTTTACGACCTTCACGCTGACATTATCGTCGGAATAGGCTGGAACAGTCAAACCGTCATCGCCGCTGGCGTGCATGGCCACAGCGAGGTCAACTGCCTGGAGCACCTGTTCGGCTGTGGTGCTGCCAATCGTAAACACGCCCTTGTCGAGCGCTTCCGGCCGCTCGGAGCTGGTCCGGACCGAAACAGCCGGGAACTTGAAATACGATGCTTCCTCTGGCAGTGTCCCTGAATCGGATACAACGCAGAAGGCATGCTGCTGCAGTTTGTTGTAGTCGTGAAATCCCAGCGGGGGATGCTGCATCACCTTTTTGTCAAAGACAAAGCCGCGCTGTTCAATAAACTTCTTGCTGCGCGGATGGCAGGAATAGAGAATCGGCAGATCATATTTTTCGGCCAGCGCATTCACCGCGTTCATCAGGCTGATAAAGTTCGCTTCGATGTCAATGTTCTCTTCCCGGTGCGCTGAGAGCAGGATGTATTTGCCGGCCGTAAGGCCAAGCGTGTCAAGGACAGGGCTGGCGTTGATGGCGTCGATGTTACCGCCGATCACTTCTGCCATGGGGGATCCGACGACAAAGGTGTACTCAGGCTTCACACCGGTTTCGAGGATATAGCGCCTGGCGTGTTCGGAATAGCACAGGTTGACATCACTGGTTACATCCACGACGCGGCGGATGACTTCTTCCGGCAGGTTCTCGTCTTTGCATCGGTTGCCTGCCTCCATGTGGAAAACGGGTATTTTGAGACGTTTGGCCGAGATGACGGACAGGCAGGAGTTGGTGTCGCCGAGGACGATCACGGCATCCGGTCTGACCGTCTCCATCAGTTCGTAGGATTTCGCGAGGACATTGCCCATTGTTTGGCCGAGGTTATCCCCGACGACCCCCAGATAATGGTCCGGCGCCCGCAGGCCAAGGTCCTTGAAGAACACCTCATTTAAGGTGTAATCATAGTTTTGACCGGTGTGCACCAGGATGTGGGCGAAATACTGGTCGCACTTCTTGATGATCGCCGACATCTTGATGATCTCTGGACGGGTGCCAACGATCGTCATCAATTTCAATTTGCTCATCGCTTTACCTTTCTGTTCCGCTGTTCCCAATATTTATCTTGTCTGACCCGGGGCAAATCACAGGCCGTAGTGGGGATACAGGTCCTTGTGCTGCCTGGTCCAGTCCGCGAGCTCACGGACCATCTGCTCGTAGTCAGGTATGAGATAGCCGAAGTCAAAGCGCGTGCGTTTCAGTGATTTGTCTGCGTTGACGCCTTCGACCGGGTTGATCGCGACGCGCCCGTCTCGGAAATACTGGTTGAACAGGGCGAGCAGGTCGTATTTCGAAACAGAATGATCCGGCACGGTATTGTACAGGCCGTGCGCTTTTTCTTTGGCAGCCGCTTCCATCGTCTTGGCCAGCTGGAGCGTGGTCTGGCCGGTCCACATCGCTTTCGTGAAGCCGTTCAGTGCACCGACCGGTTCTTCAAGAGAAGCAGTCTTCTTCATGAACCAGTTGAGCAATCCGATGCCCTGCGGGTTGATGTCTGGACCGACGATCGAGTTGCGCAGTGTCACATTCTTGTCGTCATCCAGTTCGCCCAGAGCTTTGGACCGATCGTAGAATGTCTCGCCGTCCTTGAAGTCGGATTCTGTATACTCGCCGCGTTTACCGGAGAACACGCAGTCTGTGCTCATGTGGATGACCTGGGTGTTCATACCGCTGGTGATGTCGGCCAAGAAATGCGGGAAATAGGCGTTCAGGAAGGCTGCCAGCGCTTTGTTCTGCTCCGCGAACTGGTTGAGGATGCCGATGCAGTTGATCACGGCATCGAAGCGGCCATCCTGGATAAGCGCAGCGACCGCTGCCGTATCCCTGGCGTCTCCCGCCACAGACCTGATCAGCCTGGATGCGCTTCTGTCAAAACCCATGACATCGTGGCCCTGTTCGGACAGGTACAGCGATATCAGGTGGCCTGCCATACCATTACAACCTAACACGAGAAATTTCATCACATTACTTCCCTTCTATAACCAAAGCACCTGGTGTGCTACCAAATTTTACCATGACTGAAGACAGATGGCACTATTATTTTCAGGATTGCATCTCCCTGCCGGTCTGGCCACGGTTGCGGATACTCCTTACATTTGCAGCGACTGCCTGGATGAGCCGCATCAGCATCAGCTGATCAATCGTCTACATTTTCTGGCTTCTCAGCAGTTGGGCACCTGATTGGGTTCGTCGCGCCGCAACCCGATGCCTACAAGCAGGATAGAATCAGCGACCTGCTCTGCAGATACGCCGCTGCGCAGAAGATATTGTTCCAGATTGTCCAGCGCTACTGTTCGTTCTACATAATAGTCATCGGCATAGAGCATAAGTTCGGTAATTGGCACTTCCTGGTATGGGCAGGATTGCTGTACCGCCAGCAAATCAAATAATTCCTTTTCGTCTCTGCACCTGGCGGTGCTTGTCAGCCAGGACCCGTACTGCCAGATGATCCGTGTACTGCGCAGCAACAGGGACAGGATCGCCTGCAACGGCAATTGATCGACAGCTGGCAAGCGCTTGAATTGCCGCATCAGTTCGTCTTCCTCTATGGCTCCATACAGGTTGATCGCACCGCGCATGACCTGAATAACCTGCTGTTATTGATTGCGCTTGTCGGAATCTATCTGCTGAGGCATTACCTGGCGGATCTCATCTGGTATAATACCTGACTTTGGTATCAGAAACTTAAAAATGGTGTTAATGACCTGAAAATGATCAGCTGTCGCCAGAAGGCGGCAGCTGTTTTTTGGGTTTGAAATTGCCATCCAGTTTGTAGTTGAAAAGGGATTTTATCTGGGCCTCAGTCAAAAAATAATTGGTCAACGGCAGCTTGAGCTTGGTTGCCAAAGCGTCGATAAACTTGGAAGTGGTAGTCGTGTTGATGTATCGGTCTTCAACCATAATGGCTTTGAAATTTCTGATGAAGCCAAAGATTTCTGCCGTGGAATACTGATCGTCCAGAACCTTGAATTGCAGGATTCTTTCGAGGAGTACAGCCAGATAGCAGATCAGGAAATGCCCTTTGATACTATCCTCGCGCTGTAGAAAGACCGGTCGCGCATCCAGATCGGATTTCATAATCTTGAAGGATTCTTCAATACGCCACAGATTATGGTAGGTGTTGTAGATATCCAGATCTTTCATTTTAATTTCAGAGGTAACGAGCAGATTAAAACCGGCAAACTTCAAATCATTGTCAATAGCAGCCTGGTTGATGCTGACGGTTGCTTTTTTCCCTTTGGTATCGGTGAAAACGACATATTTTCCGGACTCGCCATATTCATTCTTTTTCGCCTGAGAAGCGGTTAATTCTCTGGCTTTCTCGACCATTCGGTTAATCTCATATCGCTTTTTGGCGGCCAGCGTGGGATTATAAGTTAACAGCCTTTTCTCGGTCAGCATAACCGTTACTTCTTTTTCACCCTGCACAACTTTGTTGGGGAACTTGTCGATACAAGACTTGCCTGCCAGCTCTTAACATGTTTTTTCCAATACTTTCGGCGTTCAGCCATTGTCATTCCCATCACCTCTGGTTTTTTATTCCAGTGTAACTCATTCATTATTTTCAGAGAAAACGCGGTCTGTCTGAGACTTACTCAATGACAATCGGCAGTGAAGTGACTGAGCAACTCGTTCGGGCCCTTGATCTGCATCGTTACCAGCTTAGTTAGGTAAAAACAGCCCCGCCTTGAAATCCCTCTCCTTAAAGGGTTTGAGGCCTGTCAACATGCTAACTCGGAAACTACCGCTAGTGCTTCTTTGGTCGTCATCTTCGCTGACGTTATCATACAAAAATAACCACAAAGGCGCAGTTCACGACTGATGCCATCCGTCCTCTCTCTGCCCATCATGAATACTTCATCATCCTGACCTTCATGGTAGTAAATCAGGTCAAAATATCGGTTGAATTCCTCAGAAATCCTGACCGCTTTGCCACACTGTTTTTTCAGGTACGCTGCCATACGGTCAATCTTGGCCTAAGTTATTCCAGTATTCCTTTAGAGTCATGTCCACTCTTTCACCATTAAGTTTTACTAAACGAGCAGGTACACCAATAACAGTACAATTATCTGGAACAGCCTCAGTAACAACACTATTTGCGCCAATTTTAACGTTATTACCAATATCTCCACTAGTAATTATTTTACATCCTGCACCTAAAATACAATTATCTCCTATTTTCCCAACCCCTCTACCTCCAGCAATTGTGACTTGATGGTATATTTTACAATTTTTGCCTATTTGGGCATCAATATGAACAATGACACCGATAGGCCCATGTGGAAACGTTGGAGGTTCATCGAACATAGCACCTTTACCTATATCAGTCGACATGGAACAGTTATTAAATGCATCCATTCTCTTAATCCTAAAAAGATAATAGTATCTTAATAATTTTGGTTTTTTTGAGGTTGGATCAATAACTTCTTTCCTCATTTTCCAATATCTATCATGGTTATAATGTTTAACCATATTCCAAACTAAACGAATAAACTTGTTGTTCAGATTAGTATTTAAGTTGTTGTTCTCAATTTTGTACATAAATTCTACTCACCGCCGTCATTTTATTGTTATTAATAAATAACATACTAGTATCTTGTCAACACTAATACTATAATATAACGTCCAGTCATGGGAATCGAAGGGACAGTTCATAGTCGATCACATAGCGACTGAAGACATCTATGATGACGAACAGGTACATGAATCCTTTTCCCATCCGAACATAGGTAAGGTCAACTGCCCAAACCTGATTTTCTCTGGTTATTGGCAAATGGCGCAGCGGGTAGGGGTGAATATACTGACGGTGGTACATCTTGCTCAGGTTTCTTTTCGGATAGATGGCATACAGGCCCATTTTGCGCATAAGTCTTCTCGCTTTCTTGAGATTGATCGGGGTGGTCTTGTTGAGTTCTGCACAAACCCGCCGATAACCGTAATAGGGGTGATCTGTATAGATTTCATCGATCTTGTGCATGAGCAGGATATCGTCAAGTGTTCTTTGGGTCGGTTGCTGGACCTGCTTCTCATACAGGCTGGTACGCGGTATCCCAAGCAGTTCGGCTTGCCTGCTGGCAGACAAACGTTCGTTTTTCGGTTCGTACATGGCTTTCCGCTGGCTCTTGCTGTTATTGGATACCAGATTTTTTTTTGAGCCAGGAGATTTCGTAGCTCATTTGCCCGACGATCTTCTGGTAGCACTCTTCCTTTTCGGCCAACTCCTTTTTCAGCTTGGCTTCCTGACTCTTCTTGCGATCGAAGACGTCTGCAGCGTGCTCCAAAAATTCGCGTTTCCATTGGCTGAGCATTTGCGGGTTCAGCTCATACTTGCCGGCGATCTGATTGAGTGTCCCTTCTTCGCGTAGCAACTCCAGGACGACCTTTGCCTTGAATTCTGATGTGTATCTGTTTCGCTTTTCCATACCTCCTAGTTTAGTGTGAACTTCCCAAGATTTCTCCTACTCAACTACCATTAGCACAATAGCTACCCAACAAAAACGTTACAGGTCAGAGGTAGATTGCGAAAATAAAGGTTCAATAAACCCGTCCAAAA
>JAWSUP010000221.1:0-7257 GCA_033549405.1 Bacillota bacterium
GCAGACGATCCGCGGTATTTCGACTGCCGGGATTGTTCGTTTGTCTGCCGGAATAAACGGCATGAACCTGCCCAGAACCTTGCCTGGTCTTGTGGCATCCGGTCGGCCGGTCACGCTGCGGAAAGCAGAAACGACCGGATTGATCGAAATCGAGGATTTGCAGCCGGGGGATCTGCTCATTTTGTCTGACCTGCAGAATCTGGAGGAACCGGGAGATCTGGCCATCTATATCGATGTTGATCAGATATTATATGCCAGGCAGTCGCAGACATCGATCCGCCTGATGACCCTGAGCAAAAATGAAGATATCTGGCAGCGCATCATGGCGGTCAGACGACTGTTTCCATAAAACCATACTCTTGCCGGGCATGAAAAAGAGTGCCCGTGTGTGCGGACACTCTCATCTGGCATTTTCTGCTTGACTTTCCGTGCAGCGACATTGTGTCGTCAACGCGGTGTCAGGCCCTCTTGACCGCGTTGGACCGGAGGCACCTGGTGCAGACATGCATGGTCTTTGGCGTGCCGTCAACAACAACCCGGACCTGACGAACATTCGGTTTCTGACGAACCAGGGCCCTGCGAGAAACCTGAGAACGGGTGATGCTGATTTTTCTGCCGAAGAACATGTCTTTCTGGCAGATATCACACTTTGCCATCTTGTACACCTCCTTGCGTTTGCTGCGAAACGCGCACATGAAATCTTAACATACGATCAGGGAAAAAGCAAGAGATTGACAACTTAAATTATATAACTGAGCCAAGCGGCGGCGTGGGAATAACCGGATCATCCGCGGTGCGCGAGCGGACCGGCTTCCCGTCCGGACCAGCTGCCAGCAGCAGACCGCGCTGGATGGCATGGGTCGGACATACCTCAAGACACTTATTGCAATGAGTGCACAGGAACTGGTCGATCACGGCTAAAGGACCATCCATGGTGATCGCTCCGGAAGGACAGACCTTATAGCAGCGACTGCAGCCAATACAGCCCACCTTGCAGTTTTTGCGTGTCTGCGCACCCGGCCACTTGTTGCGGCAAGATACCGTATAAGCGTTGTAGTGGCGCGGGATGATCTTGATCAGGTTTTTGGGACAAGCCTCGACGCACAGACCACAGGCCTTGCAACGCTTGCTGTCGATATGGGCTATACCGCCGGACAGGTAGATGGCCTGGTATGGGCAGACGGCGACACAATCGCCGAAACCCATGCAGCCATAGGTGCAGGAGTTAGGTCCGGAGAACAAGCCCTGGGCTGCGGCACAACTGATCGTTCCGGAATAGTCATATCGCTTCTGCGTGTGCTCTTCAGTTCCCTGGCAGTGTATGTAGGCGACTTGCGGGATGAAAGAAGGTGGTGCAAAACCCAGGATTTCAGCCAGTTCAATGGCAGTATCTTTCCCGCCGACCGGACACTTTGCCGCGTCAGGCTCATTGTTGCACAAGGCTGCGGCATAAGCGTCACAGCCGGAATAACCGCACGCCCCGCAGTTGACACCAGGTAAGGCTGATCTGACTTTTTCAAGCTTTTCATCGACCGGCAAGGCGAAGAATCTGGCTGCTACGACCAGAACGATGCCCAATACCAGGGCGATGCCGGCAGCAATCGCAGTCGGAATGAGAATAGATGGAAGCGATATGAGAGATATGCTGAGGTACATGAGGGATCCTCCTGGTCTGTCTGTTTCAGCTGAACAGCTTTTCGATCAGCTCTTTAAATCCGAAAAAGGTGATCGATACCAAAGCTGCCGAAATCAGCGTAATCGGCAAGCCCTTAAAGAAACGGGGAACATCCGCGTGGTCGACCTTGCTGCGTATGCCGGCAAACAAAAACAACGCCAGCATGAAGCCGAGTCCGGCGCCGGTGCTGTTGACCAGAGCTGCTCCGAAACCATATCCCTGATCAATATTCAGGATGGCGACACCGAGGATGGCACAGTTGGTTGTGATCAAGGGCAGATAGATGCCCAGAGCCTGGTAGAGAGGAGGCACGGCTTTCTTCAGGAAGATCTCGATCAGCTGGACCAGCGCGGCAATGACCAGGATGAACAAGACAGTCTGCAGATAGCCCAGATCATTTGGCCACAGCAACAGATAATAGACCGGCCATGTGATGGCTGTTGCCAGGATCATCACAAAGATGACGGCCATGCTCATACCCATGGCGGTTTTCAGATTTTTGGAAACACCGAGGAAGGGGCAGACGCCGAGGAACTTGGTCAAGACAAAATTATCGACCAGTATGGCGCTGAACAGAATGATCAGCATTTCTTTCATTGTTTATCGCCCCCTTCGTCAATCGCCTCTGTGGACCCATCCTGCTTCAGCGATCGCGCTGCCATGCGCCTGGTTTCTTCAGCAACCTGATCCATGTTTTGCGGACCGCCGCGGCCGAAGCTGCAGCCGCCGCAAAGCAGGCAGGCAGTCTGATTGGATATGGCGCCGGCACAGATATCATCATCAGCGAAATCTTTGTTCTCTGTACGCCGGGACAGACGCTGGGCAAGAGCGATCAAGACGCCATAAACGAAGAAACCGCCTGGTGGCAGGATCATGATCAGCATCGGTTCGAAATAACCGCCTGCCTGGATGCCCGGAAGTCCGATATCGAAGAATGTCCCGTTGCCGATGATCTCCCTGATTGTACCCATCAAGATGAGGGCGGCCGTATAGCCGGCGCCCATCCCCAGCCCGTCGATCAAGGACGGCAAGACGGCATGTTTGCTGGCGAACATCTCAGCGCGGGCCAGGATGATGCAGTTGACGGTAATGAGCGGGATGAAGATGCCCAGCGCCTCATTGAGGGCAGGGAAGAATGTCTGCATCAGCAATTGGACTATTGTGACAAAGCCGGCGATGACGGTGATGAAAACGGGTATCCTGACTTTTTCAGGGACAACTCTGCGCAGCATGGAGATGACCAGGTTGGATCCGATCAGAACAAAAGTCGCTGCAATGCCCATGCCGAGGCCGTTTTTTGTTGTCGTCGTGACAGCGAGCGTCGGGCAGGTGCCAAGGATCAGGCGCAGAACCGGATTTTCCAGCAACAGTCCTTTGCTGAATTCCTTGCGCAGGCTGACACGTTGCTTAGTAGCCATGCTTATTGCTCCTCCTTGTTCAGGTCTTGAAAGAAACGAATGGCGATGTTAACAGACTCCGTGACGGCGCGGGAAGAGATCGTTGCTCCGGATACGGCGTCGATTGGCAGTTGCTGGCTGTTTTCGACCTTAAGGGCGAACTGCTTGTCGGTTTCCTGATTGACAAACTGGCGTAGAAATGCATTTTGTTCGACTTTTTTGCCAAGCCCCGGCGTCTCTTCGTTAGACAGCACACGGACACCGACGATGATCCCGGCGGGATCGATAGCAACCATGACCGGAACCTGGCCGCCGTATCCGCGTTTGGTTCCCAGAAAAAGATAACCGATCAATGAACCATCAGATGCTTTCGCCTGGGTAGCTTCCAGCAGACCATCAGGCAACGGTGCATCAAGCGCATCGATCTCGTCAAATGCCGTAGCTTCAGGGAACAATGCCAACCGGTTGGCGTTGGCGGCAATTTCTGCCTGACGATCGCGCTCTTCGCGCGTCAGCTCATAGGTTAATGACAAAAGACCTGTTGTAATCAGGCAGATGACGCATAAAATGACAGCCGGCATGATCGTTTTAGGATTTAGCATGGCGTACACCTCCGAATGGAACCGGTATTGTCCAGCGGTCAATGTGCGGTGTCAGGATGTTCATGAACAAGATGGCAAAAGAAACGCCTTCTGTCATGCCGCCGAACAGGCGGATCAAAGCGGTCATGACGCCGCAGCCGATGCCGAAGATGATTTTGCCTTTACGACTCAATGGTGATGTGACATAGTCAGTAGCCATGAAAAATGCGCCGAGGAATAAACCACCCGATAAAATATGGTAGAGCGGATCCTGTCCGAATGCTGCTGTGATGACGGCAACAGTGGCGATATATGCCAGTGGGATCCAGGGAGAGACGACTCTGCGAATCAGTAGATACACAACCCCGATCGATAAAGCCAGCACGGATACTTCACCCAGACAGCCGCCTTTATAACCGATAAAGAGGTCCAGATAGCCGGGCATGACGGAGCTGCCGGTTTCGCCGGCCTGGATGAGATAAAGGGGTGTCGCGGTGGCGATCAGGTCAGTGCCTTCGCCGATCGGGCCATTTGGCTGGATGCCATGGCCGGCGACGCGACCGGCCAGGATGGCCCAGCGTGTCATGGCGGCGGGGAACGAAAGCGTCAGGATGATACGAGCGGCCAGAGCCGGATTGACGAAATTCTGTCCGATTCCGCCAAACATCTGCTTGACGATAACGATGGCAACAAAGGATCCGATGATCGGCAGCCAGAGCGGAACTGTCGGAGGCAGGTTGAAGGACAGCAGCAGGCCTGTGACCACGGCGCTGAGGTCGCTGATGGAGTTATAACGCTTCATCAGCAGGCGGCTCAGATATTCAAACAAGACAGCCGAACCGGTGGTCAGGCAGACGATCAGCAGCGACCGGAGTCCAAACATGTAAACAGACAAGGCCAGGGCTGGCACAAGTGCGATGATGACATCGAGCATCAGGCGTGTAGTCGAGGCGTTGTCGCGGATGTGCGGTGAAGATGATACTTGCAGCGTCATGAACCGGCGGCCTCCTTTGTCTGTGCGGCACGCACATAGAGTTTGCCATTGCGGATGCTCTGGACCAGATAACGTTTGGCAGGACAGACATAGGTGCAGCTGCCGCACTCGATGCAATCCATGACATGATATTGCATGAGGCCGTCGACATCCTTGTTGCGGGCCATGTTGTCCAGATTGGTCGGCATCAGGTGCATCGGGCAGACATTGATACAGCGGGCACAGCGGATGCATTGGGTTTCTGCCGGTATGGCCGCTTCCTTCTGATCAAAAACCAGGATCGCATTGTTATGCTTGATGATGCTGGCTTCCAGGCGATCAAGCGCGACGCCCATCATGGATCCGCCCATGATGACCTTACCGGCTTCAGCATTAAGGCCGCCAGCAGCCTCGATCACATCCGGGATCGGCGCTCCGATCGGAACATTGACATTGCAGGGAACCTTCATGGCACTGCCGTCGAGCGTCAAGCGCCTGCGGATCAGGGGCATACCGGTTTTCAGATACTTGGATATAAAGCGGACTGTGCTGACATTAAGCACCAGGACATGAACATCATGAGGCAGGCCGCCTGTCGGCACCTTTCGTCTGGTCAGCGAGTAGATCAACATCTTCTCCGCGCCTTGCGGATAAATCGTCTTCATGCGAACAATTGAAATATCCGGTTTGAGGTTTGCAGCCAGACGCAGTTTGACCAGCTCGTAACTAAGCACTTCTGCAGCCAGTGGCTTGTTGTCCTCTATACCGACCAGAGCCTTGGGAATCGCCATATAGTGCATGACCTGGATGATGCCGTCAATAATTTCGTCAGGGTGCTCTGCGCACTGGCGAAAATCTGCAGTGATGTACGGTTCACATTCAGCTGCATTGATGACCAGAACATCCGGTTCCTTACCAGGCGGTGGCTGCATCTTCATATAGGTGGGAAAGCCGGCCCCACCCAGACCCACCAGGCCAGAATCGCGTAATGCCTGGATAAATGAAGCCCTGTCGGTTACCTGCGGCGGCCGGATATTGTCATCCAGCGTGTTCATTCCGTCTGATTCAATCACGACGACTTGAACTGACCGGCCAGAACTGGCAACTTCCTTATGCACAGATTTAACGATACCGGATACGCTGGAGTGGATCGGTACAGCCATAGGCGCATCGGCTCTGCCAATGATTTGTCCGACTTTAACAAGGTCGCCCTCTTTGACCACGCAGGTGCAGGGCGGACCAATATGCATGCTCATCGGCATGCGGATGGTCTTGAAACGATCGAGGCGAACAGTTGGATAAAAATGGGTATTTTTATTGCCGCGTGGATGAACGCCTCCGGGAAAATGAGAAAATTGGAACACCTGGTCTACCTCCTGGACTGCACGGGCTATGATTCTATTGCCACCGTCTAATATAGCACAACACGGAGCAAATGGTAACTGTTTGGCAAAAATTCCCAGTTTAGCCCTTGCACAAGCATTGACGGCGTGCTATCATATTAACATATGAACAGATATTCATATGTTACTGCCAAAAAACAGGACCGAAGGTGGGAGAACAGATGAAAACAAATCAAGACGAGTGTTTAAAAGCAGATCAGACACAGCTGCCTGCAGAATATGAGATCATGGACAGCAGTGAACTCTTTAAAGTATTGGGTGACCAGACGCGCATGCGCATGATCTGCACGTTACTCCATGATGAGCTGTGTGTCCATGATCTGGCCAGGATCGTGAATATGAGCCAGTCGGCTGTCTCCCACCAGTTGCGCGTCTTGCGCCAGGCACACCTGGTGCGGTACAGAAGGGACGGCAAACACACCTGGTACACCTTGGCCGACGATCATGTCCGCGTCATGGTTGAACTGGCCATGGAACACGTAAATGAACGTAATCTGAATGATACCAGCAACGGGAACGGAGGGGATGATCATGATGGTTGAAAAAAATGCACTGACGCAGTTGCGCTTCCAGATCGATCATCTGGGCTGCAATTCCTGTGCCGGCCGCATGGAAGAAGCGATCGGCCGCCTGCCCGGCGTGCGGCGTGTCAGGCTCGACTTTGCCAGCGCAGATTTGCAGGTTGAGCTGGATCGCACGCACGATCCAGTTGTTCTGACGGAAAAAATTCAGACCATCATCAGCGGGATCGAAAAGGACGCCTGTCTGGTGGAGACAGACAGACCCCTGATCACTGCTGAACCGCGACTGCGCGCTCCTGAGCGCAAGGCCATCTTGCGACTGTTGTCCGGCGCCGTCATGTTGGTTTTACCCTGGATATTCACCCTGCCGGTTCCGGCGCCTGCCATCCTCTGGATTAGTGCATACCTGATCCTGGGAACGGATGTGGTGCTCAAAGCTGCCAGGCAGATCTGGCACAGGCAATGGTTTGATGAGCATTTTTTGATGAGTCTGG
Source organism: Bacillota bacterium (assembly GCA_033549405.1). Classification (GTDB taxonomy): domain Bacteria; phylum Bacillota; class Clostridia; order Saccharofermentanales; family UBA5734; genus JAAYBY01. The sequence continues at coordinate 7,045 of JAWSUP010000221.1, forward strand.
CGACACTCGGAGCGCTGGCTATCGGTGAATACCCGGAAGCTGTTGCCGTGATGCTGTTTTACCAGACTGGTGATTTCTTGCAGAATCTGGCAGTCGACCATTCGCGACGTTCTGTCCGCGCGCTTCTGGCTATCAGACCTGACCGCGCACTGCGCCTGACAGATCAAGGTACGGAACAGGTTACGCCGGCTGAAATGGCAGTCGGCGAGAAAA
>JAWSUP010000222.1:0-7232 GCA_033549405.1 Bacillota bacterium
GGATGCGGCCGAGCTGGTTGACCGAGCCTGTGACCGCCAGGTTTTGCCGGATCGGCAGTTCTGCGAGGCTGGACAAGATGGCATATAGCTCTGCGCTGGAAGCACTGTCGCCTTCGACGCCTTCATAATTCTGTTCGAACGTGATCTGGGCGATCAGGCTGAGCGGAAAATCCTGGGCAAATTTGGATCCAAGATAGCCCGACAGTGTCAGAACACCTTTGGTGTGGATCTGACCGCTCATCTTGGTTTCCCGCTCAATGTTGATGACACCACCCTTACCTAGGTACGTGACCGCAGTGATGCGCGAGGGCTGGCCGAACTGGTATCCGCCCAGCGATATGACCGACAGGCCGTTGATCTGGCCGATCACTTCGCCGGACGTGTCGATCATGATCTTGCCCTGCAGGATCATCTCCTGGATTTTCTCTTCGATACGGTTGCTTCTGTATTTACGTTCCTGGATGGCCTGGTCGACATGCACAGCTTCGACAAAAGAGCGTCCGGCTGCCTTGGCCAGTACATGGGCTTCATATACGATCTCGCGCACTTCATTGAAGCGGGTTGACAGTTTGTTCTGGCTGCCGGCCAGCCTGGAACCGTGTTCGACGACCCGGGCCAAGCCGTCCTGGCTGAAAGGAAGCAGCGATTCGCTCTCACAGATCGAACTGATAAAGGAAGTGTATTTGCACAGGTTCTCGGTGTTGCGACGCATTTCAACATCGAATTCGACTTTCACCTTGAATAATTTCTGGAAATCCTCATCCTGGGTCAGGATATAATAAAGCAGCGGACTGCCGATCAGGATGACTTTCACTTTGAGGGGGATCGGCTCCATGCGCATTGTGGCAATCGGCACATACCGGTACTGCTCACCGATATTCTCGATGGTGATCGACTGGTGTTTGAGCACCCGCTTCATGGTGTCCCAGACAAACGGCTCGAGCAGGGCGTCCTTGGCCTGCAAAACCAGATAACCACCATTTGCCTTGTGGATCGCACCTGCTTTTGCCATGGTGAAGTTGGTCGACACTGCCATCATCTGGCTTTTGTATTCGATTTTGCCAAACAGGCTGTAGTAATACGGGAACGGTTCGATCACAACCGGGGCACCTTCGGTCTTGTCGTTGTTGATAAACAGGTTGACCTTATAGCGGATAAATTCATCGTCTGTATCCGCCGCCGCTGCAAACAGCTGCACGGGCTGTTCGGCCGACGGCTCTTCGCGCTTGAATGTTTCGTGATTGCCTTCGACATCTTCGAGCAGCGCTTCCAGGTACGCTTTGATCTTGGCATTATGTCCGTATTTCTCGATGAGCCGCATGACCAGCGGTTCTGCGGCAACCCGCGTGATCTGCTTTTCCAGTTCGAGGATTTTTTCCTTGGCCTTCTTCTCCAGCATGCGACCGGCGTGCAGGGTCTCCTCCAGCTTCTTTTCCAGAATGCGGCCACGCTCTTCATAATCGCGCTGCTCCTGGTCAGGCAACTGCTTGAACTCCTCAGAAGACAGCGTTTTTGCCTCTTTCTGCGGCACAAACAGGAATTTTCCGGGAACTTGCTTGAGTTGAAAGCCGGCCTGGCGTGCGTCCTGCTCAATGGTCTGGAAGGCTTCTTTCATCTGACTTTGCACAGTCTGGACGATGGCGTCTTTTTGCTCTTCATAATCGCTTCCTTCAAAGGACTTGGGGATCGACAGCCTCAAGTCGCTGACCAGCTCTTCCATGTCCTGCTGAAAGATACGTCCCTGGCCGGCTGGCAAAGAGACGGCTTGCGGGTTGTCTTTATCCGCAAAATTATGGAGGTAGCACCAGTCGTCGGGAACAGTGCCCCTGGCTGCCACGTGCTTGACGATGGCATTGACATAGGTGCTCTTGCCGGTACCAGGCGGACCGACGACGAAAATATTGTAGCCCTGCACCGCCATGTCCAGGCCGAATTGCATGGAGCGGACGGCCCGTTCCTGGCCGATGACACCTTCAAGCGGTGGCACATCCAGCGAGGTCTGGCAGAAACCCAGTTCTTCCTGATCTACGCAAAGCCGATTCAATTGTTCCGGTGGTACGCGAAAACGATCTTGTCCGTTCATGTGCCTGCCTCCATACCGACCATTTCTGGTGCTATTGCAAAAGCTTGCCCATTCATTCGTCCGGATCAGATACAGCCGGCCAGATCCGGCAGCTGCCATATTGCAGCGTTCTGTCTCCATTTTATCATACTCCGGCTGATCAGGTATCCGCTGGCAGTTCGTTTTCTTCCCGGCAGCCTGTCAATCGTTGACAGCACCGTACCGGCTCGCCATAATGAAACGGTCAGCCTGATCGGCTGAACCGAAAAATATTTCTATCGAGGTAACGACCATGCTGTTTCAAAAAAGCCAGACCATCCTGTTCCAAGGCGACTCCGTTACCGATTGCGGGCGCAGCCGCGAAGACCTGAACGATCTCGGGCGGGGTTATGCCATGATGATCGCATCCCGCCTGACAGCAGAATACCCGGAGCTGGGGCTTCGCTTCCTCAACAGGGGCATCAGCGGCAACCGGTCCAGGGACCTGGTGCAGCGCTGGCAGCCGGACTGCATCGATCTGAAGCCGGACTGGGTGTCGATCCTGATCGGCATCAACGACACCTGGCGCCGTTACGACCGGGATGACCCGACTTCTGCAGAAGCTTACGGAGAAAACGTTCACAAGCTGTTCGAACAGACGGTGGCAGCCGGCTCGCAGCTGATCGTCATCGAGCCGTTCAATCTCCCCTGGCCGGATGACCGCAAAGCCTGGCATGTGGATCTGGACCCCAAGGTCGCTGCCCTGCGTGAAGCGGCCTATCAGTATGCTGCCTGCTATATCCCGATGGGCGGCATTATGCGGGCGGCATCACAAAAACAGCCCTATCCGGTCTGGGCGGCAGATGGCGTCCACCCGACACTGGCAGGTCATGCGCTGATCGCCAAATCGTTCATCGACGCTATCACTCTTTAGTTGCTGCATATCGTTTGCAGCCGTTTGCCTGATTATGTGTTCATCCACTGGAGCACAATGCTGTGCCCTGATCAATCTTTTACAGGTCCGGCCCAGCCATAGCCAGCTTCCGGCGACGGATCTTCAGGCATGCCTGGCAGAATCAGGCCGCCATCGATTTTCACGACAGCGCCTGTTATGTAAGCTGCCTGCTCCGATGCCAGGTAAGCGACCAGGTGTCCGACCTCCTCAGGTGTGCCAAAACGACCGAGCGGCACTTTGCTGGCCCAGCTGACTTTGCCGGCCTGTTCGCGGCTTATGTCGCCACGCACCATTGTGGCGCCCGGCGCGACCACATTGACCCGGATGCCATACCGGGACATTTCCAGCGCCATGGACTCACTGGAGCGGATCAGGGCGGCTTTCATGCCGCCATAGTAATGGTCGTCAGGATAAGCCCGGATCCCGCGGGTCGATGCGATGTTGATGATGTTGCCGCGAATGTTGTTTTCGATCATGTGATTTGCCGCAGTCTTCGCACACAACAGTGGAGCCCGCCAGTTAAGCTGGTAGATGAAGTCCAGCTGTTCGATCGTCACCGTACGTAGCGGGCCGCGCCGGGTCAGGCCTGCGTTGTTGACCAGCAGGTCGATGTGACCCAGATCCTTGATGGCTGACTGAACAATGGCAGCCGGAACATCGGCCTGTTCCAGTGACGCCTGGTAGATAAAGCAGTGTCTCCCTGCCAGGCGGATCTTTTCCGCCGTTTCCCGGGCTTCGTCTATCGCAGTAGAATAGGTTATGGCCAGATCATAACCCTCATGAGCCAAAACGGTGGCGATCCCCTCGCCGATCCCGCGGCTGCCGCCGGTCACCAATGCACAAAGTCCCATGGTCAGACACCTCTTTTCACTTGACTCTGATAATTATATCTTGCTCTGCAATTTCTTTGGGGCGCCAGTTCCTTCATACAGTTATTGCATCAATCAAGCTTACCGAGGGCGCTGAGTGCGTCCCGAATCCGCCGGTCATTTCTGACATCAGGATCGAGCACGTGGTCCCAGGGATAGCCCGGCTTGATCTGCCAATAATCAAAGATGATGTCGATGACAGGCAGATCAGTCGATTGGGATGAATAACTGGCCCAGAAAGCCCCGTAGTAGATGCGTTCGCCATTAACGACAACCACGAAGGGCAGTCCATTGGTGGGTACAGATGGCAAACGCCCTTCGACCGCATCCTTGTCAGTAAGCATAAGGGTGTGATCGGCCCAGCGGTACGCGGTCAGGTCTTCATCGGTTATGAGCGGTGCTTCTTCAAGAACCAGATCTGCCAGTGGCGTCTCTGCGGAAGTCTGCCTGTCGCTATCTTTGACCAGGTAGATGGAAAAGCTTTGATGCTCTGGCCGACGGGTCAGCAGCAGTGCGGCCACGACAACAAGAACCATCAGGACCAGGATGGCAACCGACCAGAACATGACTTTACGATTACCGGATTGCATCAGGATCACTTCCTTTGCCATCTAAGGGGCACTTGAACAGTACTTATCCGCGCATGCCCTTTATGAAGCGGAACAGGTTGTCGATCGTCAGGGCAAGGTCGGACTGTGCTCGCAATTTGGCTTCGGAAAATGGCACGGCAACCCGGTTGATGCTGAAAATGGCTGTCACGCCTTCGTCATAAGCGCCAACGATATTGTCACCGATGTCGCCAACGATCGCGACCAGCGGCACGCCCAGCTTTCTGGTCCGCCTGGCCACCCCGATGACCACTTTGCCGCGCAGCGATTGCCCGTCGATCTTGCCCTCACCAGACAAGACAAGGTCGGCGCCTGCTGCCAGATCGTCAAATCCGACCGTATTCAGCACAGTCTCGATACCCATTTCCAGCCTTGATCCCAGAAACGCCACCATACCGCCGCCCATACCCCCTGCGGCGCCGGCGCCAGGCAAGTCGAGGATATCGGCGCCGAGATCGCGCCTGGCCAGATCGGCCAGATGGTGCAGGCCTTCGTCCAGCCGGGCAACCATGGATGGATCCGCCCCTTTTTGCGGACCGAAGACAGCCGCAGCTCCGTGCAGGCCGCACAGTGGGTTATCAATATCGCACATGGTCACACATTCGACTGAAGCAAGTTCGGGCAGCAAATCGGACTTGTCGATGCGGACGATGTCTTTGAGTGTCCCGCCGACAGGTACAAAGGTCTCCCCTGCCGCATTATAAAAGCGTACACCCAACGCTGCGGCGGCGCCAGCGCCGCCGTCGTTGGTCGCACTGCCGCCCAGTCCGACGATCAGCTTCCTGATGCCCGAACGGACAGCGTGCGCGATCAGCTGGCCGACGCCATAGGTCGTTGTCTGATCCGCCTGCTTGCGTTCGCCAACCAGGGGAAGTCCTGCAGCAGCGGCCATTTCTACAATCGCTGTCTGTCCCGGAAGCAGGCCGTAAAACCCGTTGACCGGTTCCATATAGGGACCCTTGACAGTCAGACTGATGCGCTCACCGCCCATCGCCGTTATAAAAGCATCTACACTGCCTTCACCGCCATCCGCAACAGGGATGCTGATGATCTCTGCATCAGGCTCATGCGCCATGATCTGTCCGGTCATGATGGCGCAGATTTCCGCAGAACTCATGGTTCCTTTGAATGAATCTGGAATGAGAACAATCTTTTTCACGCTGTATCCCCCGGTATATCTGTTCTTGGGCAGCAGGCTGCCAGGACAGCCTTATTTTACAGGATATTTGACTCTGATGAAAGATCACGGGGATCAGTCATAACAATGGTCCGATCCAATACTGGAAACGGTGGCAGCAGAAGCATATGTCCGCAGTAGCTCATCATACTGTACGTTAATGTATTGACAGCTCAAAACAAGAACAGTTATTCTTGAACCGTGTCTCAGGTGATGCAGAGCGAGAAAACAAAATTGAAATATTGAACTATACTGTATTAGGAGTATGTCATGAAAATTTTTTGGGGCGACCTTCATAACCACTGTGGAATAAGCTATGGTTTCGGAAGCCTTGAGCATGCACTGCGAAATGCGGCTGTTCAATTGGATTTTTGTGGGGTAACTGGACATGCAATGTGGCCAGACATGCCCGCAGCGAATGTGGATACGGCTAACATTGTAGAATTTCACAAAACAGGTTTCGCAAGGCTTAAGAATAACTGGGAGCAAGTCCGGGAAGCAGTAAATGCCGCAAACCGGGAAGGAGAATTTGTCACTTTCCAGACATATGAAATGCATTCGAACCTTTATGGAGATTACCACCTTGTTTCGCCCGACCCAAATTTGAAGCTTACAAATGCAGATTCCCCAGAAACACTTATTGAAAACTGCGGTTCCCGGTCTATTGTCATCCCTCACCATATTGGTTATACACCGGGCTATCGGGGAATAAATTGGGATCTGTTTAGTGAAAACATCAGCCCTGTTGTCGAAGTATTCTCAAAGCATGGCTGTGCAATGAATGAAAATGCACCTTATCCATATTACCATGATATGGGGCCCAGGGACTCAAGAAATACAGTTTTTAAAGGACTGGAACGTGGTTACCATTTCGGGTTTGTTGCCAGCACCGACCATCATGCAGGATATCCAGGCTCTTATGGTGATGGAAAAATCGCTGTGCTGGCAGATGCGAAGACCCGTGAAAGTATATGGGAGGCTCTGCTAAACCGGCGGACATATGCGGTCACCGGAGATAAAATCAAATGCTCTTTTACGGTAAACGGCGCTCCTTTCGGTTCAATTCTTGAAACCACCGGAAAACGTGAAATTAATTTGGATGTTGTTGGATCCGCCCCTGTTGATAAAATAATTATCTACAAAAACCTCAAGCCGTTTTGGGTTACAGCGGGTGAGCAATTAAAAACAAAACCTGCAGGCCATTATAAAATACGTGTAGAGATGGGATGGGGAAACAACTCAGAACCATTTCTCTGGAGTGGAAGCGCCCATGTAACCGACGGTTCCTTCTGTGGTGCGGAAACATGTTTCCGGGGAAAAAGCATTCTTTCTCCAACATCCGGCGAAAAGGATAATGATAATATTAACAAGCTTGAGAGCCGTATGACACTCAATACAAGTACAATTGCAGAATGGAAAGTTGAGACATTTAAGAACCATTCAACCCTCCATCCGCAAACTTCATCTGTAGTGTTTGAGATCGAGGGTACCCCTTCTACCCTTTTTTCTGTTGATATCAATGGAATCAACCTTAACTTCCCACACATTATACCCTGCGTAACAAAAGGCACCTGTTCATGAA
>JAWSUP010000223.1:0-7216 GCA_033549405.1 Bacillota bacterium
ATGGTCCCACAGTACCCGATCTCGATTAAAGCCTGAACGATGGGTTTAAAATCAATATTGCCGCCACCTGGAAAACGCCGGTTGCTGTCGGAAAAGTGAACATAGCCAAGGACAGGCTGACTTGCCCGAACGGCGGTCGGCAGATCCGGATCTTCGATGTTCATGGAGTGTGTGTCAATATGCAAAAGCAGATTGGGGCGATTCAGTTTTTGCAGATACGCTACTGTTTCAGGAACCGTGTTCAGGTAGTTGTCGAGGTAACGTGTGATAGACTCGATAACCAGTTCGACGCCAAGCGGGTTTGCATAGTCAGACAGGCTCAGCAGCGCTTCGTCCAGATAGCCCTCATAAACAGATCGGCGTGACCAGTCTGGAATATTGGCACGCATGGTGCCGATGACAACCATACATTCCAATTCAGCTGCCAGGTCGATGTGTTCGCGCAGCCTTTGGACGGCTGCTGCGCGGACGGATGGGTCGTCGCTGATCAGAAACAGGCCGTTCAGGCCATATTCCAGCCCTGTGGACAGCGCGCAGAATTTGAGGCCGGCATCAGTTGCGATACGTTTAAGTGATTGGGCATCATATTGCCGGGGATTGCGCAGATGCAGCTCGATGTCATCGTAGCCGATGGCACGGATCTTGTCAGCATAGGCAGCAAAAGGACCTTGATAGACTGCCGGCTTTTCCGGCGACAGTGACTCCAGAGAACAGACTAGGCCATAACGAAACATTTGAGACCTCCTGATAATGGCTTTTGGCAACCTTGCCATTGCGATGAACGGGGAGAAATTTGCCTTTAGCCTACATACAGGCCGCCGTTGATGTCCAGGGCCAGGCCGGTAATGACTTCCGCCGCATCGCCGGCAAGGAAAGCGACCACCTCGGCAATATGGTCAGGCTTGCAGATCTTGCCGATCGGAATTTTAGCCAGCAGGCCGGCCAGCTGTTCATCTGACCATTGAAGGATCATGGGTGTCTCGGTTGGTCCGGGGCAGATGCTGTTGACAGTGATCCCATAGGGCGCATACTGACGGGACAAGCCGTAGGTCATAGAGATGACACCGCCCTTGGATGCCGCATAGGCCAGGCTGCTTTCATAACCGCCCATCCGGCCGGCGATCGACGCCAGATTGATGATGCGCGGCTGCGGCCGGTCCTTGAGATAAGGGAAGGCCAGCTGTGAAACAAAAAAAGTTCCCTTGAGGTTGACGGCCATGATCCTGTCCCATTCTTCCTCGGTAATCTGCTGGACTGGTGTGGATGAAAGGATACCGGCGTTATTGACGACAATATCCAAAGCACCAAAGCGAGCGACTACCGTTTCAATCATGTTCCGGATGCTGTCCAGGCTGACGACGTCGACATATCCTGCAAAGACTGACAAGCCTTCCCGGGCGAGATTTTCTGCAGATGCACTCGCCTTCTCCAGATTGACATCGAAGATGGCGACTTGTGCGCCTTCTTTGGCCAGCCTTGTTGCTATGGCCAGACCTATTCCCTGGGCACCACCGGTAACCAGAGCTGTTTTTCCACTGAGTGACATAGCTGTTACCTCCTGAGTTTAACGTTAAAATGACACATAAAAAATAATAAACCTACTAAATTGATGGCTGATTCAACGTTGCTGTCATTATATCGTTGCCTGAATAAACCTGTCAACTTGACGAATAGCAGCAGATGATCTGGATGCGCGCTGCAGCTGCTATCAATCTTTATCGTCCAGAAATAATCGAGTTGCTGGATGAGTGACTTTGGGCTGTCTTGCCAGATACTGACTGCGTTCGGTACAATTATAAATGCACAGCGGGTGAACTATTCAGAAGCTGCAGTCTGATGCAGGTTGTGTTGTGCGCATAATGAAAGTCATGAAATGACTTGCTCAACAGATTTTCCGGAGGAGTGATTGTGCAAAGAGGCAAAAAAGTAACCTTGAAGGATATCGCAACAAAAGCCGGTGTTTCTGTGATGACAGTGTCCAATGTGCTCAATGCGCGCCGCGTCGTGTCCGAAGAGACCAGTCAGCGCATCAGGGAAATCGCCGAACAGCTCAACTACCGGCCTAACCAGGTCGCCAGAAGCTTGCGCGCCGAGGAGACCAAAACGATCGGTGTCGTCGTCTCGGACAGCTCCCAGCTGGTTCTGGCCAAGGTGATACGGTCGATCGAAGAAGAAGCGGCAGTGTCAGGTTATAGCGTTATCGTCGCCAATACCGGCCAGAACCTGGAAAAAGAAAAGGCGGCTATCGGTCTGCTTCTGGACAAGCGGATTGACGGCCTGATCCTGGCAGCGCCTCTGTGCACAGATGTACAGCAGATGCAGACACTCGCCGGCTTTGGCACACCGCTGGTCCTGCTGATGCGAACGAGCAGCGCCATCAAGGTCAGCAGTGTCATCAATGACAATGAAAAGGGCGGGTATGAGATCGTCCGGTACCTGCTCGACACCAGACGCCTGCCAATCCGTTTCCTCAGCCTGCCGCAGCATTCACAGAGTGGGCAAAGCCGTCGGATGGGCTATCGCCGTGCCCTGGCTGAAGCAGGAATGACGATGGAAGAGAGTGATATATCGTATTGTCTGCCAACCATCGAAGCTGGCTATGAAGCCATGCGCCAACTTGTAGATAACGGATTTACAGCAGGTGCGATCTGTTGTGGCTGTGACCTGATCGCCATCGGGGCGATCCGGGCCATTCAAGACAGAGGGCTGTCGGTTCCGCATGACATTGCCGTGACTGGATATGATGATATCGACCTGGCAGACTATCTCAGCGTCCCTCTGACAACGATGCGCCAGCCCAAGGCAGAGCTGGGGCGTGAGGGGGTCCGCCTGTTGCTGGAACTGATAAGCAAACCCGGCAGGGAACCATGTCAGATCATCCTGCCCAGCACATTGATTGTCCGCAATTCTGCCTGACAAGGAACAGCCCCGAAGGAGGTTGCCATGAAAAACTATCGCAAAGAACTGACATTTCAATTGCCAACACGGCGCGGATTTATCAACATCACGCCGCAGGTCGAACAAAGCCTCTTCGAAAGCGGCATCCGAGAGGGTATCCTGCTGGTCAACGCCATGCACATAACGGCAAGTGTTTTTATCAATGATGATGAAAGTGGGCTGCATCGGGATTTTGAGCACTGGCTGGAGAAACTGGCGCCGGAAAAGCCTTACAGCCAGTATGACCATAACGGTTATGAAGATAACGCTGACGCGCATCTGAAGCGGACCGTCATGGGACGGGAAGTTGTCGTGGCCATAACAGCCGGCCGGCTTGATTTCGGCCCCTGGGAGCAGATCTTCTATGGCGAATTTGATGGCCGGAGGCCGAAACGGGTTCTGATTAAAATCATTGGCGAATGATGTCCGGCTGGTCAACTTTTGCATAGCCGTAACGGGATCGAATCAATCCGCGCAATTGCCCGAAGTCCTGTTTATGGCCTATAATATGATTATGTATGGTATCGCCAGATCCTATGGAAGTGAGGTATTTTTTATGGCTATCCAGTTAAAGAAAAATTGTAAATATGCGTTGGTTGTTCCCAGCAGCATGGGGGTGAGGATCACGCCGGTCAACCGCCAGCCGGTTCACACAGCTCATCTGTACGAGATGCAGGCGACGAGCGCAGAGACAAACGTCCTCAACGTACCCGCGTCACTCGGCTTGCCGGTCAAGGTCCTGACCAATTTTGTTGCAGGCAGCCCGATCGCCACGTTCATCAAGAGCGAATTGCATGCCCGGCACATTGATTTTGAAGGCAAAGAAATCGAACAGGGCGATCCATGGGGCTATCGCCACCAATTCAATATCGCTGATAGCGGCTATGGCATGCGCGGCCCGCGCGTCCAAAACGACCGGGCCGGCGAGGCAGGAAGGCTCCTGGATGTCAAGGACTTTGATCTCGACCGCATCTTTGGGCAGGAAGGTGTTCAGATACTTCACTTGTCCGGCCTGATCGGAGCCCTGTCGCCCAAGACCGGCGAATTCTGCCTCGAACTGGCCCGTGCGGCCAAAAAGTACGGAACGGTTATATCCTTTGACTTGAATTACCGGGCCTCATTCTGGGAGAACCGGGAAACAGAACTGCGTGCGATCTTCACCGAAATCGCTTCTATCAGCGATATCCTGATCGGCAACGAAGAAGACTTCCAGCTTTGTCTGGGCATCAAAGGGCCGGAAGCCGGCGGCAAGTCGCTTGGATCCAAGATCGACAACTTCAAGGAAATGATCCAGCGCGTCAAGGCACGCTTCCCGGATACGACGCTATTCGCGAACACGTTGCGCGAGGTCGCAAGTGCCAACGAGCATTCCTGGGGTGCATTGAGCCTGACTGGTGATGAGTGGAACGTAGTCGAACCGCGCGACATACCGGTCCTCGACCGCATCGGCGGCGGAGACGGCTTTGTCAGCGGTCTTTTGTATGGGGTACTCAAAGGCTGGTCTGCCGACCGCTGCCTGCAGTTCGGCTGGGCGACCGGCGCACTGACCGTCACCTTGCTGTCAGATTATGCCACACCGGCCGATGAAGAACAGGTCTGGAGCATCTGGCAAGGCAATGCGCGTGTCAAGCGCTGATTTGAAAGGAGTCGTTATGACCATGAAAAAAGCAGATATCGGCCTGATCGGCCTTGCCGTCATGGGTGAAAACCTGGTTATGAATATGGAATCCAAGGGATTCACCGTAGCTGTATACAACCGGACAACCTCGAAGGTTACGGATTTCGTCAAAGGCAGGGCAAAGGGCAAGAACATCATCGGAGCCTGGTCACTCCAGGAACTGGTCGACAATCTTGAAGTGCCACGTAAAATCATGATGATGGTCAAAGCCGGCAAGCCGGTCGATGACTTCATCGATACCATTTTGCCCTATCTGGAAGCCGGCGACATCCTGATCGACGGCGGCAATTCGCATTTTCCGGACACCATTCGCCGGACTGCCTATGTCGAAAGCAAAGGGTTGCTCTACATCGGCACCGGTGTCTCTGGCGGCGAAGAAGGCGCTCTCCTCGGGCCATCGATCATGCCGGGCGGATCGCCCGCTGCCTGGCCGTTCGTTAAACCGATCTTCCAGGCGATCGCCGCCAAAGTCGAAGACGGTTCGCCCTGCTGCGACTGGGTCGGCGAAAACGGCGCCGGGCATTTTGTCAAAATGGTGCACAATGGCATCGAGTATGGCGACATGCAGATCATCTGCGAGGCATACCAGCTGATGCGCGACGCATTGGGTATGAGTGCCGATGAGATGCACGAAGTTTTCAAAAAGTGGAATGAGACAGAGCTTGACAGCTACCTGATCGAAATCACCCGTGATATCCTGGCTTATAAAGATGAAGACGGCCAGCCGATCGTGGATAAAATCCTGGATACAGCCGGCCAGAAAGGCACAGGCAAATGGACCGGTATCGCCGCGCTTGACGAAGGGGTGCCGTTGACCCTGATCAGCGAAGCCGTTTTCTCACGTTGTCTGTCAGCCATGAAAGACGAGCGCGTAGTCGCTTCTCAGGCTTTCGCCAAGAAGCCCGGCGTCTATGAAGGCGACCGGGAGGCTTTCATCGAAGAGATTCGCCAGGCGCTGTTTGCCGCAAAGATCATCTCCTACGCGCAAGGATACATCCTGATGCGGGCGGCTGCCCAATCCTACGAATGGAATCTCAACTATGGCGGTATTGCCCTGATGTGGCGCGGCGGTTGCATCATCCGTTCAGTTTTCCTCGGCAAGATCAAGGACGCCTACGACAAGAATCCGGAACTGAGCAACTTGCTTTTGGATCCGTACTTCAAGGATACCATCGAAAAGCTCGTACCTGCCTGGCGCAACGTGGCTGCCACGGCTATAAAACTGGGCATCCCGGCACCTGCTTTGTGCTCGTCTCTGAATTACTTTGACGGCTATACCTGTAAATTCCTGCCGGCCAACCTGCTGCAGGCGCAGCGTGACTATTTCGGCGCCCATACGTATGAGCGCCTTGACGCCCAGCGAGGACAGTTCTTCCACACCAACTGGACCGGCCGCGGCGGCGACACAGCGGCTTCGACCTACGTCGTCTGATAACAGGATTGATAAAACCTCAATTGGATCAAGAAGCACCCGGATCAGTCCGGGTGCTTTTTACTGGCTCTATTCTGGAAAGGACTCTGCTTTTTTGTTATAGTAGAGCAAGTTAATGCATAGTCAAGTCAAATATACTCAAGTAATCGCATCATCATGCCAGGCATGCTCAAACAGATACAGTGGAGGTCCGATATGCCAAGAAGAACCGATATCCACAAGATCCTGATCATTGGCTCAGGTCCGATCGTCATCGGCCAGGCCTGTGAATTCGACTATTCCGGGACACAAGCCTGTAAAGCCTTACGCGCGCTTGGTTACCAGATTGTACTCGTCAATTCTAATCCTGCAACCATCATGACCGACCCGGGAATCGCCGATGCGACCTACATCGAGCCGCTGAACCGGCAGCGACTTACAGAAATAATCGCCAGGGAACGACCAGATGCCTTGCTGCCGAATCTGGGCGGCCAGTCAGCTCTGAATCTGAGTTCTGAGCTTTTCAGCTCCGGTGTCTTGACTGAGTATGGCGTCAAGGTCATCGGCGTCCAGATCGATGCCATCGAACGAGGTGAAGACCGGATCGCCTTCAAGGAGACGATGAATCGTCTGGGCATCGAGATGCCGCGCAGTCAGCCGGCCTATACGGTCGATGAGGCTGAAAGCATAGCGATGGACCTCGGGTATCCGGTCGTTATCCGTCCGGCTTACACGATGGGCGGAACCGGGGGCGGGCTGGTCTATAATATTGAGGAATTGCGCACGGTTGCCCAGCGAGGCATCGCAGCCAGCAGGATCGGCCAGATCCTGGTCGAGGAATCAGTCCTTGGCTGGGAAGAACTCGAACTTGAAGTCGTTCGCGATGCAAAAAACAAAATGATCACGGTCTGCTTTATCGAAAATATCGACGCCATCGGCGTTCATACGGGCGACTCATTCTGTTCCGCGCCTATGCTGACTATCAGCAAAGAGCTGCAGAAACGCCTGCAGGAATATTCCTACCAGGTCGTCGAAGCCATCGAGGTTATCGGCGGCACCAACGTCCAGTTCGCTCATGATCCCAAAACAGGCCGTGTCGTCATCATTGAGATCAATCCGCGCACATCGCGCTCTTCAGCACTGGCATCCAAAGCGACCGGTTTTCCGATCGCCCTGATATCGGCCATGCT
>JAWSUP010000224.1:0-7210 GCA_033549405.1 Bacillota bacterium
TCGCCCGGGCTCTGTCTGCTTTATTCGCATCGGCATCGACCTCAATCCGGCGCAAGGATCTCGATGAACTCGACCAGTGGGAACGCGATGTGATCTTCCCGCTTGCGGTTGAGCAGATCGAGATCGACCTGGACGATGGTGTGAAAGTCAATTATCCGAAGTTTGGCACTGCTTTGAAAAAGATCCCTGGCCTTGAGGCCAATGAAGACTGACGGAGATCGTTATGGCCAATCAGATTGAACAATCCCTCATCAAACGCTTTGAAAAGCACCGGATCGTTTTCTGGTACGATCATCAGCGCAAGCTCCGCAACCAGTTTGATGAACTTGATTTGCCCGGGATTAACAAGATTTTGTTAGAGAATAACGCCTTTGCGGTTAAGTACCGTATACTGCGCGAAGCACCGGAACAGCAATTTCTCATCTACCACGAAGGGCCGCCTCCTGATAATGATCTGGAGAACTGGCTGCTCGATGTTCAGCTGGCCTATGGCGAATTCCGCACCGATCAGGTGGGGATCTGGCTAGCCGAAATGGAGCTGGACCTGGCATTCTCAGATCTTGTACAGCAACACCTGTCGTTTTTTGGCCGCAAAGAAAACCGGCAGGCTTTCAAATTGCGTTTGAAGTCTGACGATACGGAATCGCGCATGCGTCTGAAAATAATGGCGATCTGCTGCCGTGCAGAAGACCGCTTCGAGGACATCCTGGAAAAGCTCTTGCTGGAACGCGCTGAAGACAAGGACACCTTGTGGCAACAACTGGTTGATTATGATCTCGAATCATACTTCTGGCAGCAGATGCAGCGCACCTATAACTATGAAGTTGAAACACCGAGTCTCCAGGACTTCATTTATGTCCTGTTTAAAGACTGTTACGCCATGAGTGTTGGCGGTGCCTATAACCTCAATAACGATGCCCTGGTTTTCCTGAAGCGCTGGCAGGACAGCATGCGCTACCGGATAAGCTTTGAAAAGCTGTCTGAAGAGGCTGCCGATGTCCTGGCTATCGCGCAAGATCTGCAGCAGCGTGAAATACCGGACCTGATCGAGGTCGATTATTTCCGCCTGATCGACCAGAAAATTCTGTCTGACCTGGTTGACGCTGTGAACCGGAAAACGATCAGTTGCAACCAGGTGCACAAGTGGGTCACGGCCCGCCGTTTCAGTTTCTGGTATGACCAGTTTGCGCACCTGTACGAAGCAACGGAACAAGCGGCGCTGCTTTTCCAGACACTGGGTGAACTTTCTTTGCACATCAGCAGCCTGACCGAAGGGGTCAAACGTTATGCTGAGAACTGGTATAAGGTTGACCAGATGTACCGGAAATACATCAACCATGTTTTAGCTTCTCCTCAGGCAACCTTGATGCACACACTGTCGGAACAGGTGGAAAACTACTATGTCAATCATTTCCTGCTCCAACTTGGCGATACCTGGCAGGCGGTGGTTGACCGGTCGGATCGTTGGGATGCACCGCCCACTGCGCCGCAAAACAGCTTCTTTGACCGCTATGTCCAGCCTTTTTTAAGCAAGGCCAACAAGGTCTGTGTCATCATTTCAGACGGGATGCGTTATGAGATCGGCGAAGAACTGCTCAGCCTGATTCGCCGCGAAGATCGCTTTACAGGAGAAATAGATGCGATGCTGGCTGTCTTGCCCAGCTACACCCAGATGGGCATGGCAGCTCTTCTGCCGGGCAAAAAACTGGGTCTGACGGAAAGCAAAGGAACTGTTTCTGTTCAGCTGTCTGGCCAGCAGACCAGCGGTATGGAAAACCGCAAGAAAATTCTCCAGACGGAACAGCAGATCAGTGCAACGGCTTTGCAGTCAGCGGATTTCATGGAGATGAAAGCGGATGAAGTCCGCACCCTGGTCCGTGACCACGATGTTTTTTACCTATACCACAACCACATCGATGCAACCGGCCATGACACCAAGACGGAAAGCCGTGTTTTCATCGCCGTTGAGGAAGCCATGCAAGACTTGTTGAAAATGATTAAGAAACTGACCGGGAACAATGTCAACAACATCTTGCTGACAGCTGATCACGGCTTTCTTTATCAGCACCGCAAGATCGAGGAAAGCGATTTTGCAGTGAGTGAGATTGCCGGCGAGAAAATCCTGCACAAGGACCGGCGTTTCGTGATTGGCAAAGGCCTTAAGGCGTCTGATTCACTGAAATTCTTCAGCACCAATGATCTTGGTCTGGCAGGCGACCTGGAGATCCAGATCCCCAAATCGATCAACCGGCTTCGCCTGAGCGGGGCCTGCATGCAGTTTGTGCACGGCGGTATGACGTTGCAGGAAACGGTTTTACCGGTTCTGAAGATCAACAAAAAGCGCCAGAGTGATGTTTTTTGGGTCGATGTTGAGATCCTGCGCGGCAACGTCAATACGATCACCTCGAGCCAGCTGGCGGTCAAGCTCTACCAGAGCCAGGCTGTTTCCGATAAACTGCAACCGCGCCTTCTGCGCATTGGCATTTATGCCGCAAACGGAGACCTGATCTCCAATACAGAAGAACTGCTTTTTGACCGGACATCCGAGCTGCCGCGCGACAGGGAAACTACAGTCAAGCTGGTGATGACCCAGAAAGCGGAAGCCAGCAATAATCAGGAGGTTTCCCTGCGGCTGGATGAGAAAATCCCTGGCTCGAACCAATACAGGTCGTATAAATCGCTGAGCTACCAGCTGCGCCGGTCGTTTACCAGCGACTTTGATTACTGATGAGGGAGGACAACCCCGATGAGCGTACTTGACGATAAAATAAACCAGGTGTTTCCCGGACTGGTGGTGCGCAAGGATCTAGTCAAAACGGTCAAAGGCAATGCCATCGTACCCACCTATGTGCTGGAGTACCTGCTCGGTCAGTATTGCGCGACCAATGACGAAACAACCATCCAGGCCGGTATCGAGACAGTCAAGGAAATTCTCCGTAAGCATTATGTGCATCGCAGTGAGGCCGGACTGGTGCGGTCGAACATCCGTGAACGTGGACGTTACAAGGTGATCGACAAGATCAGCGTCAGCTTGAACGACAAACGCGATGTGTATGAAGCGACCTTTGCCAACCTGGGCATCAGCAGAGTTCTGGTCGATACGAACACGATCAAGCAGCACCCCAAGCTGCTGGTCAGCGGTATCTGGTGCATCGCCGATCTTGAGTACGAATATTCAGATGACAAATCGGTCTGCCCCTGGGTTTTAGCCAGTCTCAAACCGATCCAGATGTCCCATTTTGATTTCGATCGTTACACCCAGGCGCGGGCCCAGTTTACAGCGGACGAGTGGATCGACCTTTTAATCCAGAGCATCGGCTTTGATCCGGAACGGTTCAGCAAACGCAGTAAGCTGATTCAACTGACCCGGCTGATCCCGTTCTGTGAACGGAATTACAACCTGATCGAACTGGGTCCGAAAGGGACCGGTAAATCCCATATCTATTCGGAGTTTTCGCCGCATGGCATCCTGCTTTCCGGCGGAGAAGTGACCGTGCCCAAGCTGTTTGTCAATAATTCCAACGGGAAAATCGGTCTGGTCGGCTACTGGGACACAGTCGCCTTTGATGAATTTGCCGGGCGCAAGAAGCGTGCCGACAAAGCCCTGGTCGATATTTTGAAAAACTACCTGGCCAACAAGACTTTTTCCCGCGGTATTGAGCCGCTGGGTGCAGAAGCCTCGATGGCCTTTGTCGGCAACACCCAGCATACGGTGCCTTACATGCTCAAGCATGGCGACCTGTTTGACGAATTGCCGGATCATTACCATGACTCAGCCTTCCTGGATCGGCTGCACTTTTACATCCCCGGCTGGGAAGTCGACATCATCCGCGGCGAGCTGTTCTCCAATGGCTATGGCTTTGTCGTTGACTATCTGGCCGAGATCTTACGGTATATGCGCAGTCTGGATTATTCGAACAAATACCAGCACCTCTACACCTTGTCGCCTGATATCTCGACCCGTGACCGGGACGGTATCAACAAGACGTTTTCCGGTCTGATGAAGATTCTCTTCCCCGACGGCAAGGCCAGCGACACGGAAATAGAAGAGATCCTGCGCTTTGCCATAGAAGGCAGAAAACGGGTCAAAGACCAGCTTCTACGCATTGACTCCACGTTTTTCAAGGTGAGTTTCAGCTATGAAAACCAGGCTGGCCAGACTAAGTCGGTTTCCACTCTGGAAGAGCGGCAATACCCCAAATTCTATGACCGCAGCAGGTCAGATGACGATGAAAGCGGCAGTGAATCGGATACACTGGACCAGGCAACTGACCGAGATACAAGCGGGGACGGGGGTTCTGCTGTCGACGTTGAAGCTGGTGATGGGGCAGCCTCCTCCACCAGACCAACAGCGCCTGCTTTGGAAGAAAAGCACATCATCATTGAAGAGAACCAGAAGGGCGTGACTTTCGACGATTTGTTTGGTCCCTATTTGCAAGGCGCATCCAACATCACGATCACGGATCCATACATCCGCAAGACCTACCAGGGGCGCAACCTGATGGAGCTGATCGAAACGATCATTAAGTTTAAACCTGAAGAAGATGAGGTTTCCGTTCAACTGATTACCGCCAAGGATCACCACTATGACGCGGATCAGCAAGTCGCGATGTACGAGAGCATACAGGAGACTTGCCAGGCAGCTGGGATCAACTTCACCTGGGAATTTGATGTGACGGACAGTCTGCACGCCAGGCACATCGTCACTGATCAAGGCTGGAAGATGTCACTGGACCGTGGCCTGGATGTATTCCAGCAGTACGATACAAATGGCGGTTTGTCCCTGGCAAACAGGATGCAGCAATACAGGCAGTGCAAGGCGTTTGAAGTGACTTATTTACGGGTGTGATGGGAGGATATCGATTATGAGTATTTGGTTGTTCAGAGCAGGAAAGAACGGTGAGTATGAGGCAAAGTTCCTGAGTGATGACAAGATTTATCTGACTTGGAGAAGATTAAAAAGCATCGTTGATTAAAGTCGATGAACTGTAGATGGAATTGATGAATATACTAATACATAGATATATGAGTTGTTCAGACAATATTTAAAATCGTAGTTTAATATTAATATAGATAATTATATATTTATGCAATAAGGAGATTTCGACAATGCAACAAAAACAAGTGAAAAATATCACTCAGCACTGTTATAATTTTCCGAGTATGAAAAAACCAATAGTTATGAGAGATAATATTATAGACACAATTGATAGACTATTTAATTCAACCACAGTTGTGTATATAGAGGGTGAGGAAAATGTTGGTAAAACGATTATTGCTGCCCAGTTTGCTGAAAAACATCAGAACAATTCATTTTGTCTATTTATAAAAGGCAGCAATAATATTGGATCCAATATTCCAATTATACGAACTGATTTGTACTCGCAAATAAACTATTACTTGATTAATGCAATTCCAGAAAAAGAAATGATTATTTCTCCAGATGGTTACATTGAAATATTATATAAGTTAACACGTCACTGCAGGATGCAAGATAGCGATGTATATTTTGTCATTGATGGAATTGATAATGTTGAGGATTTTGTTACACAAAAGACAATAATGGATCTTTTCCCGATAGGAAATTCCGATCGATTTAAGTTTTTGATTGTGACTGGCAACCAACAAATTATGAACCTCCATCATACAATAACATTAAAAAATGAAAGTTGTGCAAAAAATGTCATAGTAAGCAACTTTACCGAAGGTGAAGCGATAAAACTTTTTGAAGAATACGAACTTTTGTGTCCTGATGACGTAATAACTATTTTCAAAAATTTTAAGAAACCAGGCGAGCTAGCAACTATCTATAGGTTGTTAGAAAAATCTGAGGACCCCAAACGCATCTTGGATGATCCAATAGAGAACTTGGGTGATCTTTTTTTAAAGACATGGAGTAATAACGATATTGATAAGGATAGTGAGATTATACTCGCAGCACTTGCTTTTGATAAAGACTTTCATTCGCCAGATTATATTGCAACATTGTGTAATGTACCTATTGATGTTGTAAAAAGAACGATTGAAAGGATAACATTTCTTGATTTTAATAAATATGATCAACAGATCAGTTTTATTTCTGAAGGATTCCATAAATATGCCATTAAGCGCCTAGAAGCATATCAGATGATAATATACGAATATAGTCTACGCTTATTGTTGTATACACCTGATGATATGAAGACAGTTCAACTAGCGCCTTTCTATTATAAAAAACTTGGGCAGCATGACAAACTATCAGAATATCTAACGGCAGACCGACTAATGAGTGTCTTTAAGGGAACAAAATCTGAGAGTCAAACTATATCTATAATTAAAGAAGGGTTTCGTGCTGCATGTAGTGTCAGACATGATCAAAATGCTTTTACAATGTCTCTTATTGAAAGCATCTCGAATATATTTACCAGTTCAGCAGTTTCTGAAAAAGAAATTCAAGCAAGAGCAATGCTTGGAGACTTTGCGATGGCAATGAAGGTTGCTCGACAGGCAAAAACAAAGGAAGACAAACTGTTACTGTTAAGTCAATTAATGATGTGGCAAACAAAAAAAGGCTTAGCGCCAGATGAATTAACTATTGAAGAAATAAAAATATTACATCATAGTATAGATTACTCAATTATTAAAGAAAAATCTATTAGAATATCCACATATTTATTGCATACTCTGCCGGATTTAGCGGTTGATATTATTGAACGACTTGGAAATGCTACTGAGGGAGAAAGTTCAACTGATGTCGCAATTGCAAGAATAACTATGTCTGGGATAGTTTCAGAACATAGTAATGAAATTGACTTACTCGATGTTGACAACTCTTTGATAAAAAACTCAATAGTTAAAAATGTGTATAGTGAACTAAGGGCATTACTAAAACATCAGCCTGTAGATAAAGTGTTAAATGAGATTGATAATATGAACTCAAAGAGTTCGAAATTACTGTTTCTGAGAAATTGGCTCATTATACATAGAGAAGAAGATATTGAAGGATTTGCCACCCGAAAAGCTATGGAATTATCGGTTGAAACTTTGGGATACACCCTAACCGCAAGTATATTACGAGATATTTCTTCATCTCTTCCATATATTAACAAAGCAGCCGATAAAGCATCCAATATAGAATGGTTTGATAGACAGATTAGCGCTCTTACATTAATTGATATATCCTTAACTTCCTGAAAATTATACCCTGCAACATATGAAAGAGCAAGAAATT
>JAWSUP010000225.1:0-7193 GCA_033549405.1 Bacillota bacterium
CAGACTGCGGCTGTCTGGCGCAGCTTTCTGATCCCGCTCGGTGTCGTGCGGCGGCCGATTCCCGGCAGCGCCTTGCTCCTGGGCTTGTTCACCCTTGCTTTTGCGTTTGCCGGGTATCCGATCGATATCGCCATGTTTCCGCCTATACTCCACCTGGTGCTCGTATTTGGCGTCTATGTGCCCATGCTGCTTGCGGGCTTGCAGACAGCTAAAACCAGAAAGGCATGGTTTGTCCTGCTTCTGGTTCTGGGCGTCGGATACCTGGTCCACCCGCTGGCTGGCTGGATTCTGGGCATTTTGCTTGGCAGGCTGCGGATGCTGCGCGAAGCAGGATCAGCAGAGCCGCATGCTGTTTCAACGGATCATCAAGTCAAGTGATAAAACTAAGTGATAGAACTATATGATAGAGGTCGTGTTTAACTTGCTCTATGGCTGTTTTTGCCGCCATCTGCCGAGGAGAGCGACCAGGAAGGCGCCAGGATTAATGGCTGCGGCGACCAGGTTGCTGACACCGATGATCTGATCCAGTGAATCACTGCCGTCATCGATCAGGTAGGTTCGTGTCGCCGGTGGCTGTGCTAAGCCGGCAGATTCCAGATCGATCCGGCCATCCCGTACAGTGAGCGTATCCAGCTTTTCCAGCAGATCAACTTCAAGGGTATCGAGCAGATGGGTATAGGCATCGATGATCTGGCGGTTGAACGTCGTCAGCGGGTCATTCGGACCATTTTGCATCAGCGAAACATGATCCAGGAGCTGGTCAACGAACGCCAGGTAATCGGACCAGCCCTGATTGAGCAGAATGCAGGCAGCCTGCTGCTGGGCCTGACTGACGGATTCCTGCGAAGTTGCCTTGACCAGTTGCCGGTACTTGGCGATTCGCTGCGGTTCATGACTATCCTGCCAGACAGACAGCTGTTTGATGCCAGTCAGCAGATCGAAGCGCAGCTTGTAGATACGCTGCCTTTGCTCTTCGACCAGCACCGAATAGCGCAACAGGTTCTGCCGTTGCTGGAACAGCTGACCTTCAACAACCCGCTGGGCATGATCCATGGCCAGCCTGACCCGCGCATCTGTGATTGGCCCGTAACCTGTTCCGGATGGAGAAGCCTCCAGCCTGGACAGGTCCTGCCAGGCGGGTGGCAGCGCGTCGCGAATCTGGTAGCGTTCGACCAGTTCATCCTGCAAAGACAAAAAGAAAAGGCTTTCACCGGGATCGCCCTGACGCCCGGCACGCCCGCGCAATTGCCGGTCTATGCGAATGCTGCGGTGGCGGTTTGTTCCGATGACAAGAAGACCCGGTCCATCTCTTTGTTCAAGCCGGATGTCGACTCCGCGGCCGGCCATGTTGGTTGAAATAGTGATGGCGCCCACCCTGCCAGCCCGGGCGATGATCGTGGCTTCGGTGGCATCGTGCCTGGCATTGAGCACATCACAGATCATACCCTGCTCTTTGACCAGATCGGCCAGCCGTTCGGATTCTGCCACACTGGCTGTGCCGATCAGAATCGGTTGGCCCGTCCGGTGTCTTTTTTCAATTTCATTGAGGATGGCGTGTTCTTTGTCACTGAGCAGAGGATAGATCAGGTCCGGATGGTCGACGCGTCGGCAGGGCACATTGGGTTCGATGCGCGTCACGCCAAGACCGTAAAACATTTGAAATTCACTGGCTGCTGACGCGGCCGTCCCTGTCATCCCGCAAAGAAATGAATACAAACCGCAGAAGTCGCGCAGGGTGATCCGGTTGAGGATCGAACCGCGGGAATGGGCGGACAAGCCTTCCTTGATCTCAACCGCCTCGTGCAGTCCATCCGGCCATTGGCGGTTCTTGATCACGCGACCTGTGAATTCGTCGACCAGTTCGATCTGGCCATCACGAACAATATAATCGACATCTCTTTGCAGCAGATGCAAGGCGGAAAGCATCTGGCGGAGCTGAAAAAGGTAGTGAGCGCCTTCGGGTTCGTACAAGTTATTCAGGCCAAGTCTCCTCTCAAGCCAGATAGCACCCTCTTCAGTGATCATGATATGATCGGCAGATTCATCCAGGCGAAAATGCCTGCCCGGCTGCATGGCTTTGACCAGTTTGAGCAAAGCCGGATCAATAACGGCAGAATCATCTGTGTTTCCAGCCAATACCAATGGTATCCGCGCTTCGTCAATCAGGATCGAATCGGCTTCATCGACGATGGCACAATAAAAAGGCCGCTGCACCGATTCTTCTTTGCGAACGGCCAGAAAGCCACGCAGGTAGTCGAAGCCGGCCTCTTTGGCCGTTACATAGGTCACATCTGCCAGGTAGGCTTGACGCCTCTGTTCGAGATCCATCTCCTGATGAACTGCTGCGACCAGCAGTCCCAGGCGGCGGTAAACCGGTTCCATCCAGCGGGCGTCACGCACGGCCAGATAGTCGTTAAACGTCAGCACATGGACGCTTTGTCCCGCAAGTGCCTGCAGTACCGCGACATAGACGGCGACCAGCGTCTTTCCTTCACCTGTATCAAGTTCGACTATTCTACCCTGCTGCATAGCGATGGCCGCCAGCAGCTGGTTCTCATGCGTTGTCCAGCCCAGCTCCTGGAACACAGCGGCCGACACCAGGGCAAAGGTCTTTGGAACCAGTTGAGCCGTCACCGGGTCATCTTTGCCAGATCTGTTATCACTTTGCCTGAGTTGTGCTGCCTGAATCTTGAGGGCAGCCATGTGGTCGCGAATAACCGCCTCAGATGCAGACCGGTAATCAAATTGCGTGATCTGATTCAGAATCGGCCAATAATGCTTCATGCTTGTTTCAACCTGGTGTCGTCTGCCCCATGACATGTTTGCTCACCGATCTTTCTGTCTGTCAATCGCACCGCAGTATCACGACTTCCATTATATGCCATCTGATAGATACAAGCGAACGGCCATATAACTTGGGCGTGGCGTGACGCTTTGCCTGTTCGTTCAGGTCTCTTTTTGCTATACTGGAATCATTAGATGAAACAAAAAGGCATTGCCTATAGCATGGACCAGCGGCTTGACTTCATGACTGATGCAGATTATTTGCCAGCAGATAGATCTATTTTACGAATGTCAGAGACATGGGATGGATCGTGTTGATTCCGGAGGTGAGTTCATGAAGCGTCGCCTTGCTTCAATTTTAATAGTCACGTTGATTCTGACAGGCATGGCTGGCTGCAGGATGGTCGACTGGAACGATTGGGAGGCCAACACCTGGGCCAGCGCCCAACTGGCATCTTTTCTGTATTATATGCCAATCAGGACGGTTCGTGCCAGTGAGGCGGCGATTAATAAATCTCAGGTCCAAGCGATTGACCGCATTGCAGAATGGACTGACCAGCTGGTTCTGACAAGCCAGAAACTGCATGGACAACTGGATCGCCTGGAAAAACCTTCAGTCCAGCTATTGGGTCAGCTGAGTGGAGCCGGCATCCTGGATAGCAGTGATGCAGACCAGATTCTACAGCATCTGGCAGCAAGACGTGCTTTTATCGACAGTCTGCAGACGAAGCTGGCAACTGCAAACAAGCAAAAGGCAGCAACGCCCTATGAAGAGGCGCTCGATCAGCAGACGGTCCTGTACTTGTCCCAGCTTTTGGCGGCGCAGTGTGGTGAGCAGGTCCGCTTCATGCTCGACCTGGTCTTTCAGATCCGCATAAGCAGGCCGGATGACCTGACCCGGCGTATGGAGAGGGATCTTTCAGACCTGGAGTCGGTCTTTACCAAGGCGATCGAGCCGCATCTGGCGGACTGCTATCGAATCAGCTGGAGTATCAGCACCGCTGCCGGTTCGCTGGCACTTGGTCAAGATTCCAGACAGGCTTATTGCCTGGATGAAACCGCTGCGACAATCGAGACAGTAGAAGAACTGCTGGCAGCCTATCTGCAGCAGCCTGACTACAACCAGGATCTGGCAGAATTGTGCCGCCGTGACATGGATTGGCTGCGCAGCTTTTTGGCGGATACCACGCTTGCCAAGCCACAAGGGTCAGACGCTTTGCTCATGGCATATCCGGAAGGCGCAGCCGCAAGTGCATTTAAGGCAGGGGTGCAGCCCTTGTCTATGGCAACTGCCCGGGAAAAAGCAGCAGAATCCTTCGCCAGCATCAGCCTTCTGGATCCGCAGTCAGTTGCGACTCCGGATTTTTTGGAGGAAGCGGCAGATCGCGCGCAGCAAAGCGGGTATGCGTTACAGTCTAATGTAACGGACTGGCTTCAGGATCGACTGGAGCCAGATGAGAAAACAGCGTTGCCGGCCCCGGCCGCAGCGATTGCAGACAACGTCGACACCCTCTACGAGGTAGCCGGTACAACCACACCAGCCGAACCAGATCCTGAATCCGTGAACCACAACAATGCAGTCAGAACGCTGAATATGGTGCGTGAATGGCAAGAGATCCTGAACGATACATTATCGAGCCGTCCTTTACAAGAGTCCAGGAGTTTCCTGGGAACGATCGGCCGCATTTTTTCACCCCTGATCGATATCGACAGAATCCTTGACCTGGCTGAGAGCCGACTGGGCAACCTGATCGGTGATCGCTCTGATTCTGATGAGATCAGGGCGTACACCCACCAGTATATCCGCCAGTTCATCAAAGACCGGCTGGGAAATGGATGGCGTGAATTGCTGATACGGCTGACTGAAACCAACGCAGGAGATCTGATTGAGCGGTATCAAAGCTGGTTTGCCCAGGCGGGCGGGCGGTCACTCGACCAATATGGGCAGTCCGATGTAAACGCATTGATCGATCGCCTATTGGGGCTGGAGAATCCCGCTGTCCACAGCCAGCTGGCACAGCCGGGACCGGTCATAAGGCCCAGTGATCCGGTCGGAACGACTGGTGGCTCTAGTCTTGTCACGCAACCGACAGGTACGCAGCCGACCAACGGCACGCCGACGAGTTCAGACTATTTTGTCACCCGGTTGTCGATCCAGGCAGCAGGATCCGTCATACGCAGCAGCCTGACGGCTGAGGAAATTCTGCAGCAGCTGTTTGGCTGGTCAGATGCCTACGGTGACGCGGCAGACAACAAGTCCTACGGCTGGCGCACGACAGCCCAGACCGGCCAGCGCACCGCTTACATCCATCCGCACTATTCCCTCGAGGTGTCGTATGACCAGACTGTAGGCGTTGCCGGGATGTTCTCAAGGGTTTACTCAGCCGACCGGCATAGCGCTGATTATCAAGACATCTACGAGCCGGCCGGCCTCAGCCACTTTGACCTGAACCGGCATTTTTTGAAAATCGAATTCCACCGCGAAGGAACCCTGAAAAGTGTTCAGGATTTCCGCCTGGTCCATTATGGCGCTCATGCATCAGCCTATCTGCGCGAACTGAATGTCAATGAAGCCGTTTACATCATCAGGAAGATGGGCGGTATCGGCCGCTTCTACACCTTCCGCATCGATGGAACACCCTGGCAAGAACGCCTCTACGAGGGCAAACAGATGATCGAACACACCTGGAGCGAAGATGGAACACTGGTCAGCGAAGCGGTTTTCGCTGAAATAGATCCCATGCTGTATCGGGATGGGAAACAGTACTACCTGCCGGACAACATCAAGTCTGCTTATAACCTGGCCGATCTGGCCTGTTTCGCCCTGAACGGCCTCTACCAGTCTTATCACGCCAATGGCAACACCCACGTGGCGGCTGAATTTGTAGACGGCCGCGCCAATGGCCTGTATCAGGTTTTTGATGATGCCGGACGCCTGAGGTCGAGCAACCAGCTGGTGGACAATATCCGGCACGGCGATTTTTCATACTACTATGAGTCGGGCAATGACCGCGTCTATCTGAAGACGTCCGGCGCCTACGAAAACGACCGGCGACACGGACTCTGGACTTTTTACCAGGAGAACGGCAAACCATCCTTTACGGTTGTCTACGAACAGGGTATCCTGAATGGACCTGCCGTCGGCTACGATGAGCAGGGGCAGGTCCGGGCTAAAGGCAGCTTCAATCAGGGAGGTGCGTCTGAATTATGGGAGAAGTTCACAAACGGCGCATCTGTCGGCATGGTCAAGCCGGATCGGGCTATGGTCTGGACACATGAGATGAACGAATTTGTCGCCACTTTGCTGATCGAATGGCCGTGACGATCGGGCGTCGCAGCAGTTTTGGCAGACTGATTATTAAAATGGATGGAGTTTAATGCATGACAAGGAGTGTTATTAATACAGCTATGCGCATTTGCCTGATCATCCTGTCTGGCGTCCTGCTTTTCTTGATTGCAGGTTGTCAAAGTGAATCGAGAACGACCACACTGTCAAGCGCACCGGTTCACTATTCACTGCAGGTCGGCGTCATGCCAGCTGTCGATTCGGCGCCGATCTTCTATGCTGACCAGATGGATATTTTTGCCGGACTTGGCCTGGATGTCACGGTCCAGGTCTACACAAATGCCATGAGCAGGCAGAGCGCACTGCTCAGCGGCGAGCTGGACGGCGCCATGACGGATGTCATCGCACTGGTCAATAATGTCGACAATGGGTTTGATATCAAGGTCACGACCAGCACCGATGGAATTTTCCCTTTCTTGATGAAGGAAGACATCACTGGCAAAACCAGCCTCAAGGCGGCCGTGATGGAGGTCAGTGTCACGAATTACCTGACAGACCGGATCCTGGGCAGCCAGTACAGGCTGGATAAAATCTACATCAACGAGATACCGGCCCGCATGGAAATGGTAGGCAAGGGTTCGCTTGATATCGCCATCATACCGGAACCCATGGCATCGCAGGGAGAAATAGGCGGATTGATCAAGAAGCTGTACCCCAGCGATGACACTTTCTCACCGGAGGTGATGGTTTTCACCGGACAAGCCATCCAGGAGAAAGCTGAAGCGATCCGGCTGTTCCATGAGGGCTATAACCTGGCCGTCTCGGCGATCAACGCCGATGACGCCAGGGCGCGCGACATCCTGATCAACACCCTGCAGCTGAACAGCGCCATCAAGGACAAAATCATCATGCCAACTTATCATAAGGCACGAGTGCCCGATAAGGATTATCTTGCACAGGTCATCATCTGGAATGAAAAGGTGCTGGGCCAGAAAACGGAACTTACATATGACCAGATGGTCGATGCTTCGTTTATCGGCTGATAGACGATGGCCATGATCGAAGTAGAAAAACTGCATGTATCGTACGGTGACGAGGCCGCTCTGCAGGGCTTTTCCCTGCG
>JAWSUP010000226.1:0-7188 GCA_033549405.1 Bacillota bacterium
CCCGTCCATGCCATGGACATCACTGCCGCAGATCGAACAGGCTTTCACCCTGATGAGTACGTCATTATTCCCATAAACAGGTTTTGGCACTTCCTCATACTGGAAGTGGTTGTATTCTTTCAATACCAATGCTTTCATTTTCGCGGCCCCCATTCGTCTGTTGCAGCTTGTTTTTATTTGGTTTTGCTGTTTAGATCATTATTATTTAGCTTATCACATGAACAGAAATTGGGGAATGCCGTTTCGGTGGTGTATGGCTTATTGGGTAACCTTATTCTATAATGAGGGCAGTCCCTAAGACGTTAATCGGAGTAATTCATTGAGATAGGGAGACGGTGACCATGAACGAGAATTTCCTGCTTCATTCTAAACTTTCTCAGTACCTGTATCATGAATATGCAGAGAATCTGCCACTGATTGATTATCATAACCACCTGCCGATAGCCGACATCGCCGAAAAACGCAGTTTTACAGATTTAGCTGACTTGTGGCTGAGCGATCCGTATAAGCACAGGGCGATGCGTATCTGTGGTATCGAGGAGCGGTATATTACGGGTGATTCAGACAATTTATCGAAATTCCGCCAGTGGAGCACCATCGTACCGGATCTGGTCGGCAATCCGCTGTACCATTGGTCTGAGCTGGAACTGGAGCGGATCTTTTCCATCCAACTGCCGATCAATAAAAACACTGCTGAAGAAATCTGGTTCACCGCCAATGAAATGCTGGCAGATCCTGCGTTTTCCGCCAAAGGTCTGCTTGACCGTTTCAACGTGGAATATACCGCACCCTGTACGCAGATAACAGCCGATTTGTCGCCTTTTGCCTGTACTGAAGGGGTCTCGCCTTCACTGCGCGGTGATGACCTTTTCCCGGTTACGGCAGAACTTGTCAATAAACTGCAAGCTGTTACAGGCGTTGCCATTGATTCATTTGATCGTTTTGCTGAAGCACTCACCATTCGCCTGGAAGCGTTTCACGCCGCCGGCTGCCGGTTCGCTGATCACGCTCTGGATAACGGATTCATTTATACACACGATGATGGCAATAATGGCAAGCGATTTGCTGCATTTTTGCATAATGGACTCTTGGATGATGCCGATGTGATCCACATCAATTCGGCAGTATTGCGGATTCTGGGTGGTGCGTACGCAAGACATGAATGGGTCATGCAACTTCACATGGGTGCCTTGCGTCATACAAGCAGTCGGCTGCGCACCATTGCGGGACAGGCCGGCGGGTTTGCGGGCATCGGCGGCGTCAGTGCCGCAACGCTGACCGCTATGCTCGATGATATTGAACAGGGAGAATCAGGGCTGCCACGCACGGTTCTGTTCACCATCAACCCGGCTGACAATGCCGCTCTGGCTGTGCTCAGCGGATCATTCAGCCAGGATGGCGTTCGTGGCAAGGTTCAGCAGGGTCCGGCCTGGTGGTGGTGTGATCACCTCTACGGTATGCGTGAACTGCTGGAAATTATGAGCACATACGGCGTTCTCTCAACATTTATTGGTATGACAACAGACTCGCGCAGTTTCACGTCGCTGGTGCGGCATGAGTATTTCAGAAGGGTATTGTGTGGCTGGATCGGCGACAAAGTTGCGGAAGGGGCTTTCCCGGACGATGTCGCACTATTGGGCCACCTTGTTGATGCCGTTTGCTATCGCAATGCCAGGATGATCCTGAAAAAGTCGGGACTGTAAACGGTCCCTGAGAGAAAGAAGGATACATATGAATGACTATTTTCAAGACAAAGTCGCCGTTGTAACCGGAGCGGGCGGAACTCTATGCTCCGAAATCGCACTCGACTTGGCTAATAAAGGCGCGCAGGTGGTCTTGATCGGACGCACAGTCGAAAAATTGCAAGCCGTTGCCAAAAAAATAACCGCTCAGAACGGCACCTGTCTGGTTGCCCCTGGCGATGTCACCGATGAGGCTGGCATGACAAAGATCGCTGATGAATTGCTGGCCAAATGGGGCCCGTGCCGCTTCTTGATCAACGGCGCCGGTGGTAACAACAATAAAGCCATGACGACCCTGACGGCTTTCTCTGAGATGGATCTGTCTGCCGACAAACCTGACGCATTCCAGGGATTCTTTGACCTTGATATGACGGTATTCGAGAGTGTGTTGAACATCAACACACTGGGTACTGTGATCCCATCCAGGGTTTTCGGCAGGCAGATGGCTGAGAATGGTGGTGGCGCTATCTTGAATTTCGCTTCAATGAACAGCTATTGCCCGCTGACCCGGGTGCCGGCCTATGCCATGAGCAAGGCTGCAATCGTTAATTTGACCCAATGGATGGCCGCGTATTTTGCTCCGGCCGGAATCAGGATCAATGCAGTCGCACCAGGCTTTTTTGTCAACGAGCGCAGCTAAAACTTCTTAGGCACCGTGGAAGCAGGACTGACGCCCCGTGGCGAAAGTGTGATCAACCACACGCCTTTGGCCCGATTTGGCGAAGCACAAGACTTGCTGGGTTGCGTTTCCTGGCTTCTGGATGACCGGTCATCAGGGTTTATCACCGGCATAACCATTCCGGTTGACGGCGGGTTTTTAACGCGCAGCGGCGTTTAGGGTAAGCTGTTGCTTTTTTGCAAAAGTAAATGAGACTTGCAGAAAAAGAATGACCAAATACCAGGAGGGCATTATGAAATCCATCGTTGACAAGATCATGATCCAAGGCAAAGTCGCGATTGTGACCGGCGGCCACTCTGGCATAGGGCGCGGGATCGCCGAGGCGCTTTCACAAGCTGGCGCAAGTATTGTTATCGCAGGGCGGCGAACCGAGCTTGGAGAACAGGTTGCAAAGGAGATTCGTGAGACGAATGGCGTTCCTGCGATTTTCGTGCAGGCCGATGTCACCAATGCCGAAGATATCGATAAAATCGTAAGCGAAACGCTGGCTGCATTCGGAAAAATTGACATCCTCGTGAACAACGCCGGGATATGCCATCATGAAAACGCTGAAACGGTCAGTTATGACAACTGGCGCAAAGTGATGGATGTAAACCTTGATGGATTGTTCTTTCTTTCCCAGGCTGTCGGAAAGGTCATGATCGAACAAAAAGGCGGTAGTATCATCAACATCTCTTCCAACTCGGACAACCTTGTCATGACACCACAAACTCAGGCCGGCTATAATGCGTCCAAAAGCGGTGTCGACATGGTAACGAAATGCCTGGCTTATGAGTGGGCAAAGTACAACATACGTGTCAATGCGATCGCACCAGGATATATCAAGAGCGATATATGGCCAAAAGGCATCCGGGAGGACGGGAAAAGCTGGACCGATGTGTGGCTGGACATGATTCCCTTGGGACGTTTCGGTTTTGCCGAGGAAATCGGAGCCCTGGCATTGTTCATGGCCTCAGATATGGCGCCGTTCATGACCGGTTCCGTTGTGTTAATCGACGGAGGATACTCACTTACATAACGTATACTTCCACAATTTCCATTCATCCTCGTAGCCTTCATAGTTACGATAGCGGTATATTAACGATTGAATTGCCTCTGGCAAAGAATCTACATAATCCTTGCTAACTTTTTCAGGAATGGGAACTTGGGTGTTTTGATACATAGAAGCCCATGGGTCAGAAATTTCAAAAGGTGAATGCGGTTTCCAATATGATGAGAAAAGAAAAAACGGCTCATCACTTTGCTTTAATTCATTGAGCATATGTATGGTTTCATGACCACACCAGGTCGTCTCATGATACGCATCATCTAATTCGGCAGCAAATGGATTTAGATGATCCTTTTGAGTTTGACGATAATTGGCAGCGATGCTTTCACCACAGTTTTGAATTAGCCAATCGACATATTGGGAGTGATTATCACAAACCGCAACGCCGCCATCATGCAGCTTGCCATCATTGAATCCTGTCGATAGAGCATATTCAAGTGTAGGTGGAAAATAGTGTAGCTTGCCGACAAATCCGGTTTTGCAACCAGAGTCTTGGAAGTATTGCTGCATAAGTTTGACATCAGAATTCATTAACGTGTAATTAACCCGGTTTTTGTGGCTCCGCGGGTATCGGCCGGTAAAAAAGCTTTGGCGTGATGGCACACATACCGGAGCTTGAACATAGATCTACCTAGCCATTCGTCAAAGCGTTTATGAATACAGCGGTCCCGCCACTTGGTTACTATATTTGATCCTTGAAAACTATCCATACAATATCTTACTTTTACAATTAAACACTATTTCTCATCAGAGCTAAAGGTGAGATCCTGCGGAACCAATACGGAGAGCGCCTCTGGCAGAATCTCGGCCGACAGGGGGGCGTTTCCGAAGACATTGCCGTCAAAAAGCTTTCTGCGTGGATGTTCTGTGTTGATCGTCACCTGGCGGCAGCGGAAGAATGCAATGTCGGGATGACCCACATGTTTGCCTTTGTAAGCTTTGGGCAGCGTCAGAAAAAGATCTGCTTTGGACATGTTCTTGATCACACAGATGTCTAAAAGACCATCGTCCGGCCTGGCGGTCGGCACGATCTGCAGCCCTCCGCCGGTGAATGGCATATTGAGCACAAATACGGCTTTTGCCGGCATTTCTTGTTTCTGACCGTCGAGGATCAATTCAATAGCCTCAGCCCTGAGCTCGTGGATGGTCTTGAGGACGCTCCAGGTTATAACAGCAGGCCCTTTTAAAACACCGCGATATGCATTGGCTTTAGCCATGACGTCTGCGGGAAAACCCAGACCGGTAATAATGGCGAAGTAGCCTTCCCGCTCTTTGCCGATATCGATCCGTTTTGTTTTTGCTGTCAGCAGTGTCTTGATGGCTTCGTTCATGTCCAGTGGGATCTGGAGAGACCGGGCGAAATCGTTGCCCGTTCCAGCAGGAATGAAACCAAAATGGCAGTCATGCCCACCAACCGTCATGATGCCATTCATGACTTCACCCATGGTGCCGTCTCCGCCGACAGCGATGATAGCCGGCCAGCCGTCGCGCACAGCCTGTTTTGCCAGATCAATACCGTGCCCAGCCTCAGTGGTCTGCACAATCTCGAATTCATACTTTTGGGCAGACAACTGTTCCATGATCAACGCAGCAGCCGTCTGGCCTTTGCCTTTGCCCGCAGTGGGATTCAAGATGAATTTGTATTTAAGTGAATCCATTGAAGCTGCCTCCGTCCCGGCTATCGCCGATGAAAAATGATGTGATCATCATGCCTCAAAGCATACATTACAGCCACAAAAAAGGTTGGCAGATGGCTGTATTCCGTCTGACTTCTTCGTTAACAGACTCGGCAGGCAAAGTTGAATATAAGTCCAAAAGCTCTTGTATGCCCAGCGTGTAACCGGCAAACAGCATAAAAGACATTCTGGAGGGGTAGTCAGCAAAATGCATCACATCTTTGGCATAAGGCCAGGATCCTTTATCCAGCATAAAGGGCAGAATAAAAGAGATGCCACGTGAGATGCTGCGTCCCTCGGTGTCTTCATATTGCCACAGGTTATCGTCCGGATAAGATAGAATCTGGCATAAGGTCACCAGGTTATCGAGCACGAAAAGTGAATAGCCATATGGTTTCGTCCTGGCCAATTCCCTGGGAAATGAACCGTCACACTCCATCTGCTTGATCAGGGTTGACTTGAAGTGATCGCGGCAGTGATCCAGAACGGCGTTGTTTTCTGTCAGCAAAGCAAAGGCGGCGACCTGCACGTAATAGCAGATGCCATGGTTGTTGTCCTGGTTTCGTTCGTCGATCCCATATGGATGCGTCAACAGCCAGTTCAGGTAGGCTGCAAACCAGCTGCGCAGCGCGGCCATCAGGTTAGTGTCCAGGGCGGCAGAACCATTGAGCGCCGCCAGCGCAAAAGGAATGTTCACCAGGTGCAGCGTGTCGATGATGCCGATACCGCGTCCAAAAAAGAGACCTGGAATAGCCTGCGCATACAAGAGGTGCGGCGAAATTGCCGTCTTTTTATCGACGAAGAAGACGCTTAGCAATTCTGCTGCCTTTGCAGCGAACTTTTCGTTTTTCGTGGCATCATAGGCCCTGGTCAGATGCGCGATCGCCGTGCGGGTTTTTCTCAGCGCTTTGCGATGATAAGAAAAGCAGTCCGGATTGGAATACCCGTCCCGGCGAATATAGGGAAGCCCATCTGCCTTTGCGGGATCAGGCCACCAATAATCACCGTTTGAATAATAATCGTTGATGTGATCAATGCCCATGGGTGACACTTCATCTGTGACAGAATACGCTCTTGTATTCAGTGCTTCTTCTGCCTTTTGCAGCGACCAGGACAGGTCCAGGTTTCTGTCTGGCTGGATCAGATAAGTCTTCTGGTAGTTGATCATGGCAGGTCACAACTCTCCTGGCGTCAGCCATTATTGATCGGTGCACGTCTTATGATTGTCCACTATTATAACCGTTGACCGGCCGCATGCAGCGATTTGGTCGGCCGTTCAGTAGCACCCATGTTGATGTGCCGTATTGTACATGGCGATGATGTTCTCGACCGGCGTGTTGTCCTGGATCTGGTGTGTCGGTGCAAAATGGTAGCCTCGGGCCGGCATCATGATATCGAGCACCTCCCGGCAATTTTGCGCCACATCGGATACGGTGCCGTATGCGAGCGGACCAGCCGTAGAAATGCAGCCTCTGAAGCCCAACCGGCCGCCAAAGTGTTCGACGAGATAGCCCGGACTCATGTTGGCGGCTTCTGGCTGCAGCGTGTCGACTGCGCCCACACCGATCTCAATAAAGTCCTCATAGGCCCAACTGGATGAACCGCAG
Organism: Bacillota bacterium; assembly: GCA_033549405.1. Lineage (GTDB taxonomy): Bacteria > Bacillota > Clostridia > Saccharofermentanales > UBA5734 > JAAYBY01. Next base: position 6,753 of record JAWSUP010000226.1, read on the forward strand.
GTGTGGACGATGACAGGCAGGCTATATCGCGCTGCCAGGTCGCAGAACTGCTTGTGGATGGGCTTAAAGAAACGGCGATACAGGTCAAGGCTCACCATGGGTGCGATCTGGGTCCCAAGATCTTCGCCCAGCCAGACAAAGTCGATGAGCCCATTGCAGGCCTCAAGTGTCCGCTCGAGTTGGCCAAGCTGAAAAGCGACCCGCCGCTGTATGAAGCGAATGGCTGGTTCATAGCCGGTGGCGATGTGGCACAGCACATCCTCCATGCCCATGATGCGGCCATTGGAATTGATCAGGTCAGGGGTGCCGGCACCGCCTGCATACAGGCCGTACTGTCCATCGTAAGCCAAAGCCCGTCGTCTGGCCGCATCGTAGTCGAAGTGATCAGGATCGGGGACAGAGAACTGCTCAAAGGTTTCTTCGTCGGCATCCGCAA
>JAWSUP010000227.1:0-7170 GCA_033549405.1 Bacillota bacterium
TCCCGCGAGACCGGCGGCACGGGCCTGGGCCTCTCCATCGTCAAGCATATCGCCCAGCTATATGGCGGCTATGCAAAAGTAGACAGTAAACCAGGCGAAGGTGCGACATTTTCTGTATATCTGAAAATCTGAATACAGGTTGCTTTTATGTCCGGTTCGATTCAGTTCAGATCACACCTGTGGTACAATAAGTCTGCATCCATCAGTGAATGCACCGTTTCTTCATATTGGCAACGGTGCATATCCGCGCAGGGAGGTAGATGATGACCACAGATCCAGCAGAAAACATGTCAAAGGAACAGGTATGGCAGCAGTTCGTCCAGGCCTGCAGCGTCTGCCGGCGTTGCCCTTTGTCAGAGACTCGTCGCAATGTGGTTATTTGGCGAGGCTCGATACAAGCCCCTTTGATGTTTATTGGCGAAGGACCAGGAGCTGATGAGGATATACAAGGAAGCCCCTTTGTCGGTGCTGCCGGAAAGCTGCTTGACTTGCTGCTGACCGCACACGGCTTGACTGAAGATGACTACCATATCTGCAATATTGTCAAATGCCGACCCCCGCAAAATCGTGTTCCGACACCAGAAGAAGCCAAAGCATGCCGGCCGCTTCTAGCAAAGCAATTCCAGCTTGTCAGACCAAAGGTCATCGTTTTGTTAGGCGCAACCGCCTATAAATATTTCACTGGCGGTAACGAGGGGATCACCAAGATCCGTGGCCAATGGATCGAAAAGAATGGCTACTTGATCCTGCCGACTTATCACCCGGCTTATATCTTGCGCAATAATAACGAGCGGATCAGGCTTTGGGAAGACATCGGCGCAGCCAGGCAAAAGATGGAAGAACTCGGTCTCCTGCAGCCGCTGGTTCATCAGCCAGATATGCCGACAGGGAGAAAATAGGGCTGTTTAGATAGAGCTTGCTCTATTGGTTTCTCCAAATTTTGTTTAGGGGCATTAATCCTTCGGATAAAGATCAAACATTTCAATAGCCCTGATCAGATCAGGCAGGCGCCTGTCCCGGCTGGTAAAGCTTGCAGACTTAACGCTGAGACATCTGAGGGAGGACCTTCAACCGTATGTATTTAGAAAACAACCAGGTGAAGCGCTACCCAATCCGGATCATCCTGTCATGGACCGCTGTCGTGATCTGGATGGCAGTCATTTTCGCATTTTCCCACCAGACTTCCGATCAGTCTGGTAAATTGAGCTTGACTCTTGCCGATAATCTGGTCAGGTTGTTTGACAAACAAGCCAGCCTGGCAACGGTTATGCAAGTCGACGGGATTCTGCGAGACATTGCACATGGCGGTATTTTCTTTATTCTCGGACTTCTGACCTGTTGGGCATTCAGCGAAATGGGTTCACCAGAACTGCGCAACGCATTGCTGACATTCATACTCTGTGCCCTCTATGCTGCATCCGATGAGCTGCACCAGGCATTCATCCCCGGACGTGCAGGCCAATGGTATGACTACCTGATCGACCTCGCCGGCATAACTCTGGCGATCGCATTATACCAGATCGTAACCACACTGAGATACCTGCGTGAAGATTTGCGCGTCAAAAGGGAAGAAGACCTGCGCGTCTGATGAAGCGGCAAAATCCGTCAGCTTACTTATGCAAGTGCTTAAGACGAGGCGGGAAAAGACTTATAAACACAACGACTGAACTTTATGGCAGAATTGGACCCCTGAGGTGAAGATGCAAACAGGAGTAAAATGCGATGAATCAGCTGGGCAAAATTCGATCACCGTAGAATTTAATCTTGCAATCAAGCCCCTTCTATGTTACTATCTTTCCTGCTGGCAGCAACAGCCAGCCCCATATTGCCGGATTGTGTAATGGTAGCACTACTGACTCTGGATCAGTCTGTCTGGGTTCAAATCCTAGTCCGGCAGCCATAAAGAAAAAAGACCGGATATCCGGTCTTTTTTCTTGGAACCGGCGGCAGTTATTGCGCAGCTCATTTTCCGACAGTCATGGTCAACTGATAATCCTTCGACTCAACAGGTTCGCTGGCACTTGGGTAGGGATCAATTCGAAAGGTCAGGTCATAGTTGAAAAAGCGGTATTCAGCTTGATCAGTCAGCCCGGGCTGGTTTAACGCGAGCTGGTAGCTGGCGCCCCGGTAAGTGATATTGACTTGAAAGCTGACGACTCCAGACCAGATGCAGACTGCGTCTTTGGGACATCGGCTATCACCGATCACTTTAACAAAAGTGATGATCAGGTCTTCATCAATGATCTCAGCGCTTTCACCGACGCCAATTGTGAACTTCTCACCAGGTTTAAATTCTACTGCAGGTCTACTGCCGGTACATCCGGACGCAACAAGCAAGAAGGACAGCATCAGCAAACCGAGTATCAATATTTGTCGGGTAATTTTTCCGGGCCTTCGCGAATTGAATTTGATTGGTATTCCTTTCAAGATTATCATTTGTTATCACCTCTCACAAGAAGCTGATTAATATGTCGCTTTCCGCTTGTGAACTGGTTGGCAGAACCACCCGGTTCGGAGTTCATGCGGAATTCCTATGAAGCGACTGTACTGCTTCTATTGACGATGATAATCTGCTTCTGGTTCCCAATCAGTGTTTCTGGTTACGAATCCTTCTGTGAACCGCTCGATAATACCTGTCGATATTTCCATAAAAGGACACATGATGAAACATCAACTGTACCACGGGTAATATAATATTCTAACATCTAATGCACAGACAAATCGGCTCCCGATATATTGTATTAATAACGGGAGCCGAATAATCAATATTTGCTGTATGCAACCCTTTTTATTCGCTATGCTTTCTCAGTTGTTCGTTCTCTTGTCGCTGCTGTTCATTCTCTTGCCGTTGCTGTATGTTCTGTTTTCTCAGTTGATCGTTCTCGAGTTCTTGCCGATCGGTGTTGTTTTTCATTGCTTGTTCGTTTTCTTTTCTTAGCCGTTCATTTTCTAGTCGTTGCTGATCAGAAAAATCTTTTGTTTGTCGCGAGTAATCTCGAGTCTGCTGATCGTATTTCCTACCCTGTCGTGCATATATCCCCACCAACAGACCCAGTGAGCCAAGCACAATTTCTCCGATATTTACATAAACAGGATCACTTTTAAACATTGGCATCAAACCTGTGATTCCCAAGATTCCCATCGCCAGAAAAGCCAATCCCATGATTACACTTGCAGTCTTTGACATTATGAAACCTCCATTTTGAGATAATTTACTATCTCCGCCTTCCTCTGATCAAGTTGATAAGGAAGAGCAATACAACGGCGCCACCGACGGCTACCAGGAATGTGGGGAAACTGAAGGTGAGCGGATCTGTTATGTCAAAAAAGCCAAGAATCCATGATCCCAGTAACGCACCGATTATACCGGTGATGATATTCCAGATGATACCCATCCTTGCGTTGTTCTTTGTCAGTATGCTGGCAACCCAACCGGCTAAACCACCTAAAACGATCCATGCTAACCAACTCATCAATATATCCTCCTGTTTTGCTATCGGACTCAATTCCGACACGATTCGACAACCCAATTAGCCCATCAGCATTTATCACTTTTTCTTTTTCTTTTTGTTCCGGTCAATCCTGTCATTCATTTTTTCAGCAATATTTTCTTTAATGTCCTCGATTTTGTCTTTCACATTCAAATTTTTCTTTAGGTCTGCTTTTGAGGATTGAATTTTACCTTTCAACTCTAACTGTTCGTTGCCAGTGACTTTACCCGCGGCTTCTTTGACTTCTCCGTTGAACTTATTTTTGGCATGATCAAACTTCCTTTTAAAATCACTCATATTTAACCTCCACCCATTGACAAAATTCATAACTTCCGGTTCGGTTACCATGACCTTGATCATAGCTTCAGGCATTGTCCCAGCATGTTTAGTATTCGCGTTTGAAAACAACAAAATAGATGGTTTGCATCGTGTCATTTCCTTTTTTATGATCTCCATCAACCTTTTGATCTGATACCATTTTGTAAGTATCCTGGAGGATGACCGAACTTAGTTCCCATCCTTGGCTGCCATGCTTATCAAGCAGCATCCGCCAGTTATCATCTGATATGTTTTCTGATGTTACCTGGAAATATTCATATTTTTTCAAAACAAGTCACCCTTTCAACCAGAATCCTTATAACTCATGTTTTTACTATTCCTATATATCAAATAATCCGCAATATCATTTCAATTCTGGCTGATCATCGATTTTGAGTTTCAAATGGTCGAAGGAGTAAGTTTTTCTTTTCCCTTCCACCGGTAATAGAGCGATCACTCTGGCAACATCTTTTTCTTCGAGGCTTTCCATGTATTCAATAAAAGCTGATATTCTTTCGTATTCCGTTATTGAAAGCAATACTGCTTCAGGCTGGTTGTTTTTCAATATAAAGATTTTGCCGGAGACTTCTGCTTTTTCCCTGCACGTTTTATAGTTCTTTATCATATCAGAATTTGACACGATTGCCTTTGTTGATATGTTCATTTCTTCACCTTGTTTCAAATTATAACCATTTGAATTCATATAATCATGTTCATGCCAGATGCGGTCAGAATAGTTTACGTGACTGGATTAACATGAGTTCACACAATTTCACTCATAGAAATGATCAGTTGACCTTCACTTTTGAAATAGTCAATCGTATATGTCTTCTTTTTTGCTGATTTTGACATAGTGTCAATCGCTTTGACCAAATCCTTCTCTTCAATACCGTCCATGTATTCAATAAAAACAGAAAGCTTCTCAAATTCAGTGATTGAAAACAAGACAGCGTCGGGTTGGCTATTTTTGAGAATGAACAACTTTCCGAAACCTTCTGCCTTATCTCTGCAGGTTTTATAATTCTTAATCATATCAGAATTAGACACGATGGCTTTTGTAGAAATGTTCATATAATTTCCCCCATATTCCACAGCTGATCCATCGGCAGCCATACCAGTACGGACATATTCATTGATGGTTTAGTGTCCGTTCATATTTTCATTTCTGCGTTGAGATCCTCTACAGCATCATCTGCAATGTCTTTGATATGTTTTCCTCGTGTTTTGAAATCATTGACTTTGCTCTTTAATATGGAAGCTTCCTTTTTGGCATACCTGGCGGTTTTTTTAGCAGCTTTACTGACTTCATTATATCCATTTTTGGCTGCATTCGCGATGTCGTTTCTTGTGTCATGACCTGATTTTGGAGCCAGCAAAATCCCTGTTGCAACGCCCAGTAAAACGCCGGCTGTCGTGCCTGCGGCTACATTTATTTGATTTTTCCGTCTGGTGGTACCATTGAGTGCATCGATAATATTTTTTAACATAATAGTAATCTCCCTTAGTATGATGACAGAAGTTCTGTGCCGATAATCTGTCGGGTCTATTTATGTTGCGATGGCGCAGCAATGCGATGTGCGTTATCGAGAGTTGTTTGCATAGATGATTGTACAATAATAATAAATAAAAGTCAATATATAATAATGAATATAATACATATAATATATATAATAAAAAGTAGTAATTTAATATTAATATTATAGATGAATCTGGTTGATGAGTATAAGTTAATAGCCGTGTGTCATATGACAAACAGGGTTACATACTTATCAGGAGTCTTTAAACTCACGACATAAATGTCTGACTTAATTCTGATTTGGCAATAATTGTATCAAGTTCTAAATATCTTTCCGAGGACTCGCCACCCAGGATGTTGCTAAAAACTAACTGGAAGCCAATTTGTTGCGCTATATTGTTTTTTCCAGGAGCATTTCTGCCATGTGCATGCTCTTGGCGGCGTCGGCTATGGGGCAGAGAGGATCTTGGCCGGACAGGATGCAATTGATGAAGTCGATATTTTCCTGCTTAAAGCCAGAATATTGGTAATACTTATCGCTGTTCACCATGGCCATGCCATCGATTTTCTCGCAATTGGGCCCGCTGACGCCTACGGAGGCCAAAGAATAGATGCTCTGGCCTGAGGCATGCAGGATTGTGGCTTCACAGGCTGCTTCGCCAAACCCGAGATTGATGAAGGCGCTGGCTTTCGGACCATGTATCTCAAAAGAATGGACACGCCCCGCTGTCTGGTAGTTTGATTTCAGGGTACCGGTTATACCGTTTTTAAATCGGATCACACTGCTCCAGGCATTGTCAATGGGACTGTTGTTCCTGGCTGCGACCGTTGCCGCTGCTTCTGGCTCTGAGCCGGCCAGGTAGCGTATCAGGTCGACCGCATGGATGATGTCAGAGACAAATGCATTCATGTAGTGCCAGCCACTGGCAATGTCGCTGGATTTAATGAAAACACCATCCACCTGGGTAATCGGCGTCAGTTCTTTCATTTTCTTGAAAACATGCTGAACCAGAGGGATATGCCTGCGGTTCATGGCTACGGCCAGTATCTTTCCTGTTTTTTCGGCGGTCCGCGCCAGTGAATCTGACTGGTAAGCATTGATGCCGGCTGGTTTCTCCATCATGACATGCACACCGGCATTCAGACAGTCGTAGACAACCCGATACATCCTGTCCGGTTCAACCAGGCATACCACGCCATCGAAAGACTCGCTTTTCAGCATTTCCAGGTGGTCGGTATATCTTTTCGGGACATTGTATTTTTCTGCGGCGCGGTTGACCTTTTCCTCAACCAAATCACATACAGCGATGATTTCACAGTTTTCAATTTCCGATAAGCTGGGGAGATGGACGCTGTTGGCCATCCCGCCACATCCAATGATACCAATTCTAGCTTTCTGAGACATTGTTTTTCCCTCCTGATTTGGTTATATCAACTATTTTTGTCAGGGCTCGATATGACCGGAGACATGACGTTCAGCCATTGAACGGGCATAATAATCATCCCACAGTTCTATGTCAAATTCTCTGACGATCTCTTCCATGGTCACGGCCTCCGATTCACTGGTCAACAGAACTGCACCGACATGCCCGGGGTCATAAATCTTAAGTTGGTTGCCATATTATTGTTTGGCTGCTTGAAATTTTTCCCTGTTGTAATCAAAGTGAGCCACACGGTAATCCAGATTGATGTCTGCAGTGACATAAGGATAGTAGTTAGTCGATTGTGCCACAAGATCGCCGATGGGATTGATGATGGTGCATTGATCCCCCGGAACACAGCCGATGAACCAGGAGCGGCAGGCATAAGCCCAATAGTTCTGCATCAGACCACCGTGATACATCG
>JAWSUP010000228.1:0-7167 GCA_033549405.1 Bacillota bacterium
CTGCCGCTGCCGGTCCATTATATGCCGCCTTTCCGGTAGCCGGTGTCCTCATGAAAAAGGGCAGCCGCCTGTTCAATGTCCTCATTTTCATCGGCGCCTGGTCGACAACCAAGATCCCTCTGCTGCTGTTTGAAGCGTCAGCCATGGGCTGGCCTTTCATGCTGACACGCTTTCTCATCAATCTGCCGGGCATTGCCATCATCGCCTGGCTGACCGAAAAAGTCCTGTCCAAAGACGAGCGCAGCCGGATTTACGAGAACGTGCCGGAGTGATGCGGCAATCAGATGCCGTCTTTTCGCCGGCCAGCCAGACTCTGGACGACATAGCTTTTGCTGGCGTCGAACGGCCAGAGGAAATAGCTGGATTCGGGCTTGTCGAGTCTGGCTTCAAGGTCAGCCAGGCCGCTTAAGGCCAGTTCCAGCCCATGTTCGTCAAGCAGCGTCCGGATGCGTGCGCTGTCAACCAGCGTATCCGCAAACTTGGCAGTCAGGACAGCCAGCAACGGATCATCGGCTTGCAGTTCTATAATATCGGCCAGCACAACCAGGCGGCCGTCAGGACCCAGCAGCGATAGCATCAGGTCGTTGTAATGGCGCAGAACGGCCTGCATGCCCTGATGGGCCGCAAGCAGGATCTGGTTCAGCTCATCATAAGCATAAAGCCCTGCCGCATGCAGGATTTTCAACAGCACCTCAATCTGGGTGTAGACCAGTTGCGTATAAACCGGACAGGAAAAGACCAGGTCAAATGACTGGCCGGGCAGCAGAGGCACCGGTTTCATGTCTGCCAGGATTTCAGCAAGCGTTACAATGACCATTGCCACCGGGGCTTGTCGCTGCACGACTGCGACCAGCCGCTCAAACAGCCGGGCGTTATGCGCACCAGAAAAGTCATGCTGGACCACTTCAATCTTCTTACGCAATAATGTCGGCAATTCCTGCCTTTCGATGCCCTGCAGGACCGCCTCCATATCGATATCCGCCAGGACCACGAATCCCGACAGACTGCACAGCAAGGCCAGGTCCACGTCGTTCAGCGCGCCGGCACCAAGGACGATGCTGCGATGCCGGCTTTCGGACACCAGTTCGCCGATCTGCTGACGGTAGGCTGCCCAGCGCAGGTATTGTGCGTCCGGATCCTGGCTGCGGTTCACATCCCGGTTGAACTGCCTGATGTTAAAATTCTTAAGCTTAAGGGGCATCTTGCCTTTTTTCGCTCAGGTACTTGTCAATGCCGATAGCAGCCTGGTGACCGTCCGCTATGCCGTTGATAATGTCCATGCCGCGAATCAGGTCCCCGCCGGCGAACAGCCATGGGAATCCCATCACCTGGTTATACTCGCTGACCTGAATCTTGCCGCGGTTCATCTTGATCTGCTGCATCATTGCTTCCGGCAGATAGGACAGGTCAGAAGTCTGGCCTACAGCCAGGTAGACCTGTTTGGACTCGATACTGATCTTTTTGTTAAAGTCGAACTCTGGGCTAAAGCGTTTGTTTTCATCGAAAAGACGGGTGCAGACGCAGCCCTGGATTGCCTTGATCAAGCCTGTCTCTTGATTGATTTCGATTTTTTGCGGGCCATATCCGAGATTAAACTGAATGCCCTCTTCCTCGCCCTCGATCACCTCTTCGATATCGGCCGGTATCTGGTCACGCTGCTCGAGCGCCATCATCTTGACATTGGCTTTGCCAAATTTCTCGTTCTGCAGGCGGACCAGAGAGCGTGCGACATCGAACGCCACATTGCCTGAACCGATGACTGTTACGTTGTCTTGAATGTCAGGCATTGGTGCCAGTCCTCGCTGGTAATCGGTCACCGCCGCCAAAAATTCCATCGCCAGGATGACGTCAGGGTGTTCTTCCCCTTCGATCCGCAGCCGGCGTGTGGCGGGATAGCCAGTTGCCATGAAAACCACATCATATTGGGTGCGCAGGTCATCGAATGCAATGTCTTTGCCGACTTCAGTACCGGTTATGAAGCGGACGCCAAGTTTTCCAAACAGCTTGAGGTCATGGTCCAGAGCCGAATCAGGCAGCCGGTAGCGCGGCGCGCCATAGCGCATCGGGCCGCCGACCTGCGGCCGTTTTTCATAGACATCGACCGGATATCCCAGCGTGCTGAGGTAATAGGCCGCGGACAAGCCAGCTGAGCCCGAGCCGATGATCGCCACTTTGCCTTCTCCCGGTTTGGACACTGGAGCGCCCACGACCGATTCGTAAGCATCATCCGGTGCATTATCGACGATGTAGCGTTTCAGCCAGCGGATGGCGATGGCATCGCCTCGCTGGGAAATCGAACAGGCACTTTCGCATTTGTGCGTGCAGATACGGCCGCAGACAGATGGCAGCGGATTGGTCTTATAAAGATAGTCCAGCCCCTCTTTCAGGTCGCCCTTCCAGACCGATTCGATGTATTCGGGAATGTTCATGTGCACCGGGCAGGTTTTGGTGCAGATGCCGCAGGCTACGCAGCGGGCTGCCTCAGCTTTGGCCTGTGTGCAGGAATAGCCGCGCACGATCTCGATGAACGACTGTTTGCGTTCATCAGCGCTAACTTCGGTCATGGAGGTGCGGTCAAGATCCAGAAGGTCGCTGTTATCATCTTTGACATACCCGGTCTTGATGGCTTTGCCTGTGATGTCCTGATCGGTCGGCATGTAGATGAACGCTTCCGGATCAGATGAGTTGTACAGGTACCCTTTGCTCATGCTGAGCGAACCTGACGTGCAGATATCAACACACAGGCCGCAAAAGCAGCACCGGCCGTAGTCGATCACCGGCCGCTCCGGCAGCGAGCCTTCAACATCCGGCACATCAGCCCGCTTGGCCATCGTGATAGCCTTGGTCGGGCAAACTTCGGAACAGGTTCCGCAGCCAATACATTTGGTCCAGTCGTTGACATGAAAGCCCCGGTAGTTGTCCTGCGATTCCCGCGGATTCTTGAAAATATCATCCATCGGCAGAGTGACAGGTTTCCTGAACAGGTATTTCCACCCGGTAAACGGGGCAAAAATGCTTTTCTTTTTCATACCATCACTCCTATCGGTCAATTTCTGGTGAGCAGATGCCCATCGTGTCAAACCAGAGCGCCGCATCATCGATCCGGTGCCCTGGCAGGTATTTTTCGACACCCAGGAGGCCCTGCGGGAAAGAAGCGCCCCTCACCGCCACGCGATAGGGCATCGTCCCGCCGTCAGACACCGTGTAGTAGCCGTATTCACCGCGACTGGCCTCGACAGCTGAATAGACCTGGCCAGCCGGGACCTGCCAGCGCAGTGCGCTGCCGTCGAGCGCCTTATCACGCACCGGGCCTGCCGGCATCAGGTCGATCACCTGCCGGATGATACGGATAATCTGGTACATTTCCAGGTATTTGCACGTCAACCGGGTATGTGCATCAGAATACGTCGCAGTCGGAACATCGAACGCGACCTTGTCATAGCGCGCATAGGGCGTGACCTTGCGCAGATCGTAGGCCTTGCCGGTCGCCGAACGCATGCCGATGCCGGTGACGCCCAGTTCCCAGACCACCTCGGCCGGCAGCAGGATCTGGTCCCTGGTCCTGGCCTGGATGGTCGGGTTGTTGAGCACCAGGTTCTCGTAATCCGGCAATCGCCTTTCCAGGTCATCGGCAAAGGCGAGGATCTTTTTCTCGATCCCCATTGGCAGATCCTTGCGCACACCGCCAATGACGATGTACATGTGGTAGATGCGCTGACCGGTAATTTCTTCAAACAGAGTGAGGATCGCATCGCGGTCAGCCTGGGCCCAGTACATGGCCGTGTAAAGCCCGGTCGGACCGCCGATGCCGCCAAATGCCATCAAATGCGCAGCCAGCCGGGCTAGCTCGAGGATCAGCATGCGGATCCAGTGGGCGCGTTCCGGCACAGCGATGTCGGCCAGGGCTTCGACGTTCTGGGCAAAGACCATTTCGTTCGGATCGGGTTCCGGCACGCAGATGCGCGGGATCAGGGCGATGTTGTTCATCCAGGTCCGCCGTTCCATCGATTTTTCAAAACCGCGGTGTAGCATGCCGGGCAGCAGGTATGAACGCTGGATGATGTCGCCGTCGACATACATGTGGATGCTGGAATTGCCATGCATGCCCGGGTGTTGCGGACCCAGGAAAAGCTTGATTTCTTTCATTGCACCTCACCTGCCTTCGTGTCAAAATCCGCTTTATACTGTCTTGCCGGATATTTACGGTCAGAGTAGGCCTGCGGATCGAAATCCTTGCGCATCGGCGGCAGGTCGTCCCATTTTTCCAGGAACAGGGGTTTGCCTGAATCCGGATTGCCGGCGAATGCGACACCGAAGAATTCGTGCACATCGCGCTCGTAGTATTTGGCGCCAGGATAAATGCCCGTTACGGTCGTGAACTCGGGATGGGCACGGTCAATGCGCGTCCTGACCTGCAGTCGCAGGCCTGCATCCCAGTTGAACAGCAAGTAGACCAGCTGGAACTGCCCGTCGGTGATCCAGTCGACACAGGAGAGCATGGACAGCTGGCGATAGCCCTGCGCCTTGAGAAAAGCCAGCACAGCGTGTACTTCGCGCGGCGGCAGATCCAGAGCGACCTGGCCGGATTTGGGATAATCCACATGCAGGACAGTGTAATGGCTTTTGACAGACTCAATCAGATCATTCAATAACTCATTCATGGTACTCATCCTTTATCCGCAGCTCGCCGAGTGATTCGATCTGGTTTTTCAGGTACCAGTCATAATTGTCACGGTAGCGCTTCCAACCGTCGGCTGTCTTGTCCTTGATCATGTCAATCAGGTCCTGGAAGCCGTTCATCACCGCTTCAGGCTTGGGCATGCAGCCTGATATGTAGACATCGATCGGTAAATACTGGTCGAGCTGTTTGATCACGGTCGCCGCGTCGTGGTAGATGCCGCCGTTGATCGTACAAGGGCCGAATGCCACCAGGTACTTGGGTGTCGACATCTGTTCGTAAGCATAAATGACGCGGCGCAGCGTCTTGACGCTGAGATAGCCTGTCACCAGCAGCACATCGGCCTGGCGCGGCGTTGCCATCGGTCCCATGCCAAGGCGTTCCATGTCGTAACGCGAGGTCATGGCCTGAGGCAGCTCGATTGCGCAGCAGCCAGTGCAGTACATCAACATCCAGAGCGAGTTGGCCCGGAAATAACGGGATATGCCTTCCCAGCCTTCTTGCAGCTTTTTCTCTTTTCCCTCGGAAGCCATCGGCTATACCCCCCAACCCAGATAAACAACCAGCACGGCTTGCACGAGCGCCAGTGCGATCGGGATCTTGTAATAGAATTTGATGACCTGGTCGATCTTGAACCGGCCCAGCGCCTGCGAGATCAACGAGGCCAGGACATAGACCGCGGCATATTTGATTACAAAACCGACCGGGTTTGTCGCCCCGCCGAGAAACAGGTTCATGAACAGGCTGACTTCAATGAAGATGGAAAACTCATGCAGGATCATCAGCATGCCCAGCTGCTTGCCGCCATACTCAACCATGGGGCCGGAGGCAATCTCCGCCGGCGCAATAAATGTCTCGAATGGCTTCTTGCCCAGCATACCCAATAAGCAGATGAAGGCAGCCAGTGTGCCGATCGGCATCTTGACCAGATTCCAGCTGAGGATGCCGGCTTGCTGCTGGATCGACGCCAGTTCGGAGATTGAACTGCTGCCATGTCCGTTGATGATCGCCAGGATGACAACCATGAACGGGACTTCATAGCCCACCATCTGCGTCAATGCCCGCATGACGCCAATGCCGGCCAGCGGATTGCCGGAACCGACAGCACTCATTGCCATGCCCAGCATGCCGACGGCAAACAGGTAGACGTAGATAAAGAAGTTGTCAAAGCCCGGGAAGGCGACGAAATTTAAAAACGGCATGAACATCACCGTGCCCATAATACCGCCAAGGGCCATCATGACACCGAAGTCATAGACCCAGCCGTGCGTGACGCCTGTCTTGGTCATCAGCTTGAAGATGTCGCGAAATTCCTGGTACCACTTGGGTCCATAGCGCTTGTGAAAACGGGCGACAATCTTGCGGGTTACTCCGCTGAGTGCAGTCTGCCAGAAAAACGCGGCTGCCAGGATAGCCAGACCGGTCAGTATGCCCGTCACCAATTGATTCATGTCCATAATGCGCCTCCCCACAATAACGAGACGGTCACCACAACGATCCAGAAGATTACCGTGCCAGGTTTGTAACTAAAGAAGGCGAAGCTGGCCAGGCGGCCAAGCTCAACCAGTTTCGTGACCAGGATCAGGTAGAAGCTTTCAGTGCGCGGAGCCTTCTTGTACAGACGTTCGAATGGCGCATAGAAATCGTGCGCAAAATGAAGCAGTTCTGGTGTCCAGATAAATTCTGAAGCCGTATAGGTGTCCATCAGGCCGACCTTGCGCGACTTGGGATGGAGCAGGAAAAGCACCAGGGCCAGCACAAAACCGATGGCAAAAATGATGGTGATCAAAGCCGGATCAAGCACACCATTGCTGCCCTCGATCCGCGTGCCATCCAGGACAAGGCCTGGCAAGCCGACGGATATTTGCACCTGGCTGATGACGCGCAGGGCGATGTTGGGCAATACACCGAAGAGCAGTGTGACAAGGGACAGCAGGATCATCGGTATCTGCATCAGCAGCGGCGCTTCTTTTACCTTTTCATGCCGCGGCGACAGCTGGCCCAGGAAAACAGCCGACAGCGGCCGGAAGACATAGAGAAACGAGCCGATGCTGCCAAAGAATGCAGCGGCGGCCACAAAAATCATGCCGTTGTTGATCATCGACTGGAAGAGCATCCATTTGGAGATGAAGCCGGCCATGGGCGGAATGCCGGCCATCGAAATGATGGCGATCAGGTAGACGAGGTAGGTCAGCGGCATCCGGTGGATCAAGCCGCCCAGCTCGCTCATCTTAGTAGTGCCGGTCCGATGCGTCACGGCGGCGGCCGCCAGAAAAGCAGCGGCCGAGGCCAGCGCATGCGCCAGGATATGCATGAGCGATCCGCCGACGCTGAGCGCATTGCTCATAGCCAGGCCAATGAGGATATAACCGCCGTTGGCGACTGATGAATAGGCGATCAGCCGTTTGAAATCATCCTGCTGGATAGCCATGAGGGTGCCGATGACGATGCTGATTGCCCCAAGAATCGTCAGGAAGGCATTCGGCAGC
>JAWSUP010000229.1:0-7153 GCA_033549405.1 Bacillota bacterium
GTGCGCAGCCAGCCGATATAGGCCATGAAATTGACGCAGATCGTGCGGATATCCAGCTGTTCCATGATCGGCAGCATGCGGATCACTTTTTCGATGCAGGCGTCGCGCTGGCTGTCGCCCAGCTTGATGTGGTCGTGCAGCGCATTGGGCATGGGTTCGACGACGACCGGCTTGAGGCCTGCGGCGGTGAAACGATCGTGAATGCCCTGCCAGTGAGAATGGTCAGTCACGTCAAAGCGATCATCTTCCGGAAGACGAATGACGGCATGTTCGATGCCAAGTTGCCGGGCATACTGCCACTGGATGTTTTCCTCACAAAGCAGGTAATCGCTTAAAATCATGTTTTGCTCCTTGTACCAGGTCTGTCGATATTGCAGATAACGGGTCTGCTGTTCCAGGCTGTCACGGTCAGTGTTAGTGACGAAGAGTCGTACCCGGTTGTGTCGACTGTGACTTCGATCCGGCGGGTTTCACCCGGCATCAGGCAGAAATAATTGTCCTCAGCGTAACTGAGTGTTTTGTCTTCATCGATGTCGATCCGAACAGGGAACGCCGGTGTATCTGCCCGGTTTTCCAGCAGCAGTGTCAGGTGCATCCGGTCTTCCGTTTCTGTGGCTGATGCAACTGCAACGCCCAGGTCCGCCTGTGGTACTGCCTGCAGCTGTTCCTTCAGCCAGGGTCCCTGGTCGTGGCTCAGGTTGGGGTTGGGCTGGCTGCGATACTGAGTGCGGAATGGTTCGTCAGCCAGACAGGCCAGGCATCTTGGCCAATAGAAACTGCGCGCCAGCACGGTGTCATCCTTTTGCAGCAGTGCCATGACGAAGAAAAACCGATTGGCATAATGTTCCGGAATGGTCATGGAAACATCCAGCCAGGATGTCTGACTGGACACGCCAGTCTGGACTGGCCATTCATACCGGTCGACCGGCCGCAATTCGGGATCCATTATCATCAATGACATGGTAACACCGTTATAATCGTTTTGCCCATCATCAATCAACGTGACAGGCAGCCGGATTATTTCCCCTGGTGCGACGCTCATATGGTCGAAACCGACGACGACAATCTGAGGACGGTAAGCATTTTTAACTGCATAAAAAGGCGCGATCGGGTCCCCCAAGCCATCTACAAGCTGGATGCCAACCGTAGTCCAGGCCCTCTTAAAGACCCAGGGCATGATGCCGCAGGTTACAGGATAGTTGGTCCGCATCGCCTGAATCATGATCTGGTAGAACTCATAAGACGCGATCTGCGTTGCTTCAATCAGATCTGGCAGTGAGATGCCCTTGATCTTACTGATGTGTGATGCCCTTGCCAGCATGCGGGGAACGCGTTCAGGGACATATTCGGTAAAATGGTTGCGCAGCTCCGGATTTTCCAGGCTGAACTGCGCGTCAAAGAGATCGGCCAGTGGTTTGGCCAGCTCTTCCTGTGACAGCAGCTGACGCAGGCTTTTGTAGTTGGGGAAGCTGTGGATGCCTGATTCGGCGAGGAACGGCAGCTGCCGGTACTGGTGCCGGTACCAGGTTGGCTCCATGTCCCGGTAAATATGAGCACTGCCCCGATCTGCCGTCGTCCGGAAAAACGGGCGAGCCGGATCCAGGTCGGCTATATTGCGTTCAATGACAAACATTGAAGCAGCATTGCCAAAAGCATACGGGTTGAATTCATTGCCGCCGCAATGAACGGCCAGGGACGGATGGTTGCGGGTGCGGTACAGGTTCAGGCAGACCTGGGCTTGCAGGATATCCTGAGGCCAATTCGGTGTTTCCATATTGGCGATGAAACTGTCCTGCCAGACCATCAGGCCGTACTGATCGCACAACTGGTAAAAATCGTCGCTTTCCGGGATGCCGCCGCCACTCCAGACGCGCAACAGCTGGATACCGGCATCCCTGGCCAGTTCCAGGGCCCAACGATAGCGATCCGCCGGCAGCTTGAGCAGGTAGTCAAGCGGCATCCAGTTCATGCCTTTCAGGAAAAACGGCTGGTCGTTGATGACAAACTGGAAAGTGTCCCAGCGCACCCGGTACTGTTGTCCGGCAGATGGGACCAGCTTTAAGGTCCTGATGCCGAAGTCGAACTGCTGCCGGTCGCACAATTTCTGGTCTTTAATCAGACTCAGTTCGATCGTGTAAAGGAACGGTTCGCCCAGGCCATTGGGATACCAGAGACTGGGTGACCGGATGGAAAAAGGCAGCTGATAGAACTGGAGCTCGGCGAAATCCGGCGTGATGCCGCTTGCGGCGTGGTCCAGCAGATCGATGGTCTCTTCATGGGAAAAAACGGGATGGCCGCTGACTTTTTCCAGGACTTTCACCTGCAGAACAACGTGCTCATCTGGTTTGACCGCACCGGTCAAACCCTGGTCGAAAGCTCGGGTATAACCGTACATCCCACCGGCATAATCTTGTTTGACACCAAGTTCGTCGATGGAGCCGTCAGCAATCTGGAGCTGCAGATGAAGTTGGGCTTCGTCACCTGAAAGCGATCGGGTCGTCAGATAGGGCCTGCTGATGTGGCAGGGAGCGAGAAACTCGATACGCACACTGCGCCAGAGGCCAATGACAATAAAGTCCCCATTGCTTGTCCGGTTGTCCCGCGACAGATTCCATGGCACGATTTCGCGATTCTCACCGGCGCGGTTCCAGGGATCCCAGCTGGACTTCCTGCCAAAGTTGCAGGCCTTGGCCTCGACGATCAGTTCATTGTCCTGGCCGGGCAGCAGCCACCTGCCCACTTCGACGACCGGTCCGCCGAACATGCCTTCATGCTCGCCCAGCAGCTGGCCGTTCAGCCAGACACGTGCATAGTAGGCGATCCCGTCAAAACAGAGAAAGGCCTGTTTGCCTGCCTGTTCCCGGTTGACCGGAAAGATCTTGCGGTAGTACCAGACCTTCTCATCGACCCAGTGGTACTGCTTGCTGTTGCAGCCGTGATAGGGATGTGGCAGAACACCGGATTCATGGAGGCTCCAATAGATTGAATTAGGGACCTGGGTCTGCCAGGTCCAGGCGATATCTGCCGGATCATCGACAGCTTCATCAAGTCCGCTGTAATCCCACTGGCCGTCCAGATCAAGATGACAATCGGGCGTGCGGCGCGGTTCAATAAAATATGGGTGATTGAGTTGTGCCATCTTAAGCCGCCTTTCTGTTGCCATTCAGCCGATTCCCCAATGCGTTAGAGAATCCCCATACCGCCATCTACATAAATATTCTGTCCTGTAATGTAGCGCCCCTGTTCGGAGCACAGCAACTGAACGATGCCGTGAAAATCTGTCGCCTCTCCGAAGAAACCGAGCGGGATCTTGTCCAGAACAACACGCTCATAGTCTTTATTCTGCAGCGCTTTAGTGTTGCGGTCCGTCAGGATGACACCGGGCGCGATTGCATTGACAGTGATGCCATGGGGCGCCAGCTGAATAGCCAGCGCTTTGGCCATGTGTGTCTGGGCGACCTTGGTCGCCGCATAGACGATCATGTCCGGGTGCGGTTTGGTTTCCTGTACACTGCCGATGGTGATGATGCGCCCCCAGCCGTGCTCGATCATGCCCGGTGCGTATTGCTGGACTAATAGCAGGGAAGCGCGGAAATTGGTGTTCATCTGCTGATCCATTTCGTCTAGTGGAATTTTGTTCCAGGGATTGCGATGCTGAACCGACGCGTTGAGCACCAGAATATCGGCTTGTCCGGCTTGCTGTGCCATAAGAGTGGCGCAGTCCGGCCGGGAAAGGTCAACCTTGGCCAGCGTGCAGCTGACGCCCAGCCCTTCGATGATCTGGCGCGTTTCATTGGCTTTCTGGTCGTTGCCGGCATAATTGAGGATAATACTGGCGCCGCATTCGGCCAGGCCAACAGCGATTTCCCGGCCGATGCCGCGGCTTGCGCCGGTTACAAGGGCGGTTCTGCCACTAAGATTCACGGGCAAGGACCTGGCTTCCTTTTTATTTTGTTCTCCGGTCATCTGGACACCTCTCGGCTCTGCGGCCAATCGATTTATCAATGGTAGGCCGGCAGGTAATCGCCATGGGCTGTGATCAGCTCATCGACCATCCTGACGATCTCGTCAATTGAGAGCTCAGAACCGGTGTGCGGATCCAGCAGGGCTGCCTGGTAGATATGTTCTCTTTTCAGGGTTGCAGCAGCCTCGATGACCAGGAGGTGCACATTGATGTGAGTCTGGTTCATAGCAGCCAGCTGGGGCGGCAGGGAACCGACATAGCACGGATGGATACCCATGCCATCAACCAGACAAGGGACTTCGACACAGGCATTTCTGGGCAGGTTTTCGATCAGGCCGCCGTGATTCAGAACATTTCCGCCAATCTTATAGGGTGTATTGGTGACAATCGATTCCATGATGTATGAGGCATATTCATGGCTGCGCTGGTGTGACAGGGTCGGGTTGGCGATCAGCTCTTCACGCTGTTTCTCCCAGTTGGCAATTTGATGCACACAGCGGCGGGGATATTCATCCAGCGGAATGTTAAAGCGGTCGATCAGCTCAGGATAACGGTCTTTGATGAAATACGGGTTGTATTCGGCATTGTGCTCGCTCGACTCTGTGCAATAGTAGCCGAACCGGTTGATGTACTCGTATCGCACCATATCATGGTGCTTTTCATTTTCATTTTTCGTTTTTGCCCGGCGGCGGATCTCTGGATACAAGTCGTTGCCGTCCCTGTCACGGATTTCCAGGAGCCACCCCATATGGTTGATGCCGGCGATCAATTCCTTGCGTCGTTCGATCTTATCGGCCATGTCGAGTGATTTCAACAGACCGTCTGAACAGACCTGGACGCTGTGACAGAGGCCGACCGTCTTGACCCAGGTGTGCTGCAGCATATAACCAGTCAACATGGACATCGGGTTGGTGTAGTTGATCAGCCAGGCATCCGGACAGACCGCTTCGATGTCGCGGGCAAAATCCGCCATGACCGGGATGGAGCGCAACGCCCGCATGATGCCGCCGATTCCAAGCGTGTCGGCGATCGTCTGGCGTAAACCATACTTTTTAGGGATTTCAAAATCGATGATCGTACAGGGATCATAGCCGCCGACCTGAATGGCGTTCACGACGAAATCAGCGCCGCGCAAGGCTTCTTTGCGGTTGTCAACGCCCAGAAAGGCCTTGATGGTGGCTCTTCCTGCGTTGATGTTCTGGTTGATCACCGAAAGCATGGTCTGCGACTCGCTGAGCCGGTCCGCGTCAATGTCGTACAGGCAGATCTCGCTGTCGCACAGTGTTTCAGTCGACATGCAGTCACCCAGGACATTCTTGGCAAAGATTGTGCTGCCGGCGCCCATAAATGTGATTTTCGTCATGACAAAATCCTCCAAAATGATTGAATCTGATACAAAAACTGCATCAAGCCGCGGCTTGAACGTCATCGGAAAAGGCGGACAGCACCGGCTCTCTCAAGTATAGCATGCCCTAAGGCATTGTCTATAAATTAGTGGCTCTCTTTCCCGAAGGATTGACGAAGCTGGTCAATCCGAGAGGGAAAGCAGTAGAGCCAGTTATTTATAGACATGCCCAAAGCATCTTTGTGTACAGTCAGCTTTATGGTATGATCTGAAAGTGTAAAGGCTGATGGCTGCAACAGGTATCCATCACACCGCAAACATAGAGAGTAAATAACAAAAAACTGTTTATCGAAGCAAAGGAGATCAGATTATGACACCAGGAAGCACGATCAGCGGATTGGCTCACATCGGCATCATGACAGCCGACATGGACGCATCAGTTCGGTTTTACACGGAAAATCTCAATTTCACCTGCACGCACCGCCAGTTTTTGGGCACAACCGAGCTGGCTTTCCTCGAAGTGGGTAACTGCATCGTCGAACTGGTAGCGCCGGAGAGCAATGAGCACATCAATGGCCTGGAGCCCGGGCAGATCAACCACGTAGCGCTCAAGGTCAACGACCTCGATACCGAGGTAGAGCGCCTGGAAAAAGCTGGCATCAAGCTGTTTGCCCCGGCCAAAGACGCGGCGATATTCGAGAATGGCATCCGCTGCGTTTTCTTCCCCGGCCCTTCCGGCGAGCGCATCGAGCTGTTCCAGATCAATTAAAGGGTTGTTGCGTTTACAGGAAGAGCGCTTTTTTGCCCAACAGGAAATTTTCAGAACCACAATTCGCGCTGCCGATGATGAGGGACAGGGCTTCGGGATAATGCTGTTTGAAAACAAGGCTGCCACCTACGCCTTTAACTCTACCACTTTTAACCTCTATGGCCGTCAGTTAGCTGCCTTTTTTAATGACAAAGTCCACTTCATTGCTCCGGTCGCGCCACCAATAGACTTCGAAACCTTCCTCTTTGCCTCTGGCAAGCAAGTTAGCGCCAACCGCGCTCTCAACAAGCCTGCCCCTGTCTGCCGGGTTGTTTAACAAACGTCGCCTGTTTGCACCGTCTGCAAATGTCATCAATGAGGTGTCGTAAACCATGAAGCGAGGAGAATTTTTACGAGTACGAATCTGATTGCCTGAATAATTCTGTAAACCTGTGAGCATGTTCACTTTGTTTAGAAGTTCGAGGTAATGTGCCAAAGTCACCGTGTTTCCCGCGTCTTGAAGCTGACAGAGCATTTTTGTGATGGATAATTCCTGTGCACTGTACCCGGAGCCAAGCATAAACAACGCGCGGAGCAGCGCAGGCTTTCGTAAAAACGCGAACTTGTTCCCATTCGTTCCGCAACCATTCGGTCGAATTGAGACTTGGGTCGTCAGCACTGACAAAATGCGTTGGCACAGTTAATTCCTCAAGTGCTTGCGTTACTGCAGTCGTCTTACCCGTTTGACTGGGTCCGACCACTATCTGAATAACCCGGCGCGGTTCGGTCATCCTTTCGATGAGACATTCAACCAGTTTTCTTTTAAACACAAGAATCTTCCATGCAAATTACTCAATACGATTTACTAATTACTCAATACAATGACTTTTCAGAGTTTGTCAAAGAGCCGATCTAACTGATCAGGCAACACCTCGAACCGCAAGTACCTACTGGGCTGTTTTGAAAAAACGCCTTGTTGAAGAAGGATTTCAGTTGCTTACAAATTGTAAGCAACTGAAATTGAAAGCTGCAGATGGCTGACATTACATAAGAATAGCTAAGACTGTTTAGACATTGCTTGGTTTTTCTCCCGCAG